>JAJDNM010000048.1 GCA_022340665.1 Acidobacteriota bacterium
GCGGCGCACGCCATCCGCAGTCCCCTCACCCTGGCCACCAGCTATCTCGAGATTCTCAACACCGATCTTCGCGAGGGGCTCAGTGAGGAGCAGGCGTCATTCCTCTCGATAGCCTGCGAAAACTCGGCGAAGCTCCATCGGCTGTTGGACGAAATCGTCGATCTGGCAGCGCTCGAAATCGGAACCGCTCGAGTCGAGAACGCGCCGGCTGACCTCGGCCAGGTCGTCACCTCGGTGATTGCGGATCTCCAGCCAACAGCCGAGCAACAGGGGTTGTCATTCCGAGCTGAGGTGGCATCCGACATGCCTCGGGTTTCCATCGATGCCGCTCGGCTCCAAGACTCTCTTCGACGGCTGATCGAGAACGCCCTTCGCTTCACGCCGGAGGGCGGATCGATTGTGTTCGAGGCCCGCGAAGAGCCCGGTCAGGTCGTGATCGTGATCCGTGACACGGGTTGCGGGATACCGACCGGCCGGATCAAAGAGGCCCTGCGGCCGTTCGCCCAACTTCACAGAGAACCGGGGGAGAACCGCGACGGCTTCGGCCTCGGTCTGCCCCTGAGCAAGCGGCAGATCGAAGCCTTCGGAGGGACCTTCGTCCTGAAGAGCGAGGTCGATGTAGGCACGACAGTCAGGGTGACAATTCCTGCTTCCGATTGAATTCCTCCAACGACCAAAGAAAACCTTGGGTGGCGCAATACCGGCACCAACCTGCGTGCAGTACAGGGCAGCAAGAACCCGAGTCGAGAGGGCTTTCACTTGCATCTCCCCGGGGATTGGTGTGTGATCGAAGATCCATGGAGACGACTGCATTCTTCACTCGACACCTTCAGGACTACCTTGACGAGCTGAAGGCTCTGACCGAGATCGAAACGCCCACCGGTAATCTCGATCATCTTGAACGGGCGGCACTCTTTTTGACCAAATGCTTTGCACCGTTCGGGACAATGGAACGTTGTGATCTCCAGGATCACGGTCCTCTTCTCCGCCTGCGGCGAGAAGGCGTCGCCAACCGAGTGTTGCTGCTCGCACATTTCGACACGGTCTGGCCAATCGGATCGTGGAACAGCCTCTGGAAGACCGATCGTCATCGCGTGAGCGGCCCAGGCGTCTTCGATATGAAGGGCGGGTTGCTCTTCGCTCTCTGGCTGCTGCGCTATCTCGATGCCTATGGCCGACCCCATCCCGAGATAGAGGTGCTGATGAATCCCGATGAGGAGGCCGGCTCACCCGGATCTCGCCCCTACATCGAAGAAGCGGCCCGCCGCGCCGATTTCGTCCTGGTGCTCGAACCGTGCAACCTCGACGGCAGTCTCAAAATTGCGAGAAAAGGATCCGGCGAGTACGTGGCAACGATTCGAGGACGATCGAGCCACCAAGGGGCCGCACCCGAGCGTGGCATCAACGCGGTAGTCGAAGCGTCGCACCAGGTTCTCCGCCTGATGGAGTTACAGGACCCGGCCGCCGGCACGACAATCGGGCCAAACGTCATTTCGGGCGGACACTCGGCCAACACCGTCCCCGACCTGGCAGAAATCCGGATTGACGTACGAGCCTGGACCGAGAGCGAGGTCCGACGAATCGACACCGCCATCCGTCGTCTCGCGCCGGTGGATCCGGGCGCCACCATCAACGTCTTCGGCAGCTGGAATCGTCCGCCGATGGAGCCGTCTCAGGAGTCCGAGCGGCTCTTCCAACGGGCGCGCAAGATCGGCCGCGCCCTCGGGCTCTCGATTGATGCGATTCAGTGGGGAGGGTCGTCGGACGCAAACCTCGCAGCCGCGGTCGGAGCACCCACTATCGACGGGTTCGGACCTGCCGGAGAGGGTGCACACCAGATGGACGAATCCATCGTGATCGGTGACGTGCCGCAGCGCCTGGCCCTTCTCACCGAGCTCGTTCTGTCTCTCGTCCATCCGCCCGGGGAATGAACGCGCCCTTCAATCAACACGCTCGGTTGCCGTCGATCACATAAACATGTGACCTACCTCACATATGCGACGTGGCCGAGGTCGCTCGTCGGTGTCGAACGGCATGACTCCGGACGTCACTTTCACGGTGCGCACTGACGTTCAGCGGCACACGGACCCGAGATGTTCATTGTGGCGTCTATTCTCTCGCTGGTGATTCATCGCGTCGCGCTATTCTTGAATGCCTTCCGGCCATTGCATGAAGGTGCCGGTGTCGATCACGATATCGTCAGTGAAATAACTGATTGGACCGCGGGTCCACGGGGTGTCCGGACTTCGGTTCATGCCGTAAGAGACCAGCGTGTACGCGCGTCCGTCGCTTTGGTACATGAACGGTTCATCCCAACCATCGAGAGGATCCATGTTGCCGCGATAGATCGCAATGTGGTCGCGAATCTCTTCGACGTCGACCCACGACGGAGCCAGCGGGAACTCGGTGAAGTCCTGCTGGTACATGCTGACCGCTGCGGCGATTGCCCGCGCGCTGCTGACTGTTCGCGCCTGCCGTGCCCTCTGGACTGCGTTGACGAGATTCGGAATTGCGATGACCGCGATCAAGCCGATGATGGCGACGACAATCAACAACTCGATGAGTGAGAACCCCCGTGATTTCAAGTGAGGTCGACCGTCCATGGCCTGTGTCCCGAGCAATTCGTGTGCCAGATTTCGAATTTCGCGTGAATTCGACCCTTGCCGGCCGGTCTCTTCGGTGCTAGAGTCGGCCCGCCCGGGCGGGCATAACTCAGCTGGTAGAGTGTCAGCTTCCCAAGCTGAACGTCGCGGGTTCGAGTCCCGTTGCCCGCTCCAACCGAACCCTCTTCGACAAGGATTGACTCATGGGTATTTTCGGACACGACGAATCCACACCCGAACAAAAGGCAACACGGCCGGCCGAAAAGTCGGTAAAGGTCCCCAAGCCAGCTTCGAGCTCGGAGCCGACCCTGGTTGCGAGGTCGACGGTTCTGGACGGGCGCATCTCTGGGTCAGCCGAGATCATCGTCAACGGCACCGTCAAGGGAACCATCGATGTGAGTGGAACCGTCACCGTCGCCGAGCACGGCCGCGTGGAAGCGGCAGTCCATGGGCGTTTGGTCACCGTCGCAGGTTCGGTAACGGGCGACATCACAGCCAAAGAGAAAATTTCGCTCGAATCGTCCGCCAGGATCGAAGGAAACCTGACCGCACCCCGGATCCTGATCAACGACGGCGCCGCGTTCAAGGGCAAGGTCAACATGCAGGATTCGCACAGTCCGCCACAGGTGCGCACCTCGAGCGCACGCAAGATCCAGGACGAGTCTCCAAAAGTCTGACAAAGTGCAGCGCCAAGGGGCGAAGAGCCCCATCAATATGCGCTTTGAAGCTGGATCACGACTCTACGGTGCTTGACAGCTCGACAGCTGTCACGCCGTTCGACCCATCGTCTTTCAGAAAGGGCCTGTATCGTTCGCGGTAGATGCCGGCCAGGGTCACGAAGGCGGTCATCGTCAACGGACCGAGAAGGAGCCCGACCGGACCGAACACAACCGCGCCACCGATGAGGGACAGAAAGACGAGCAGAGTATGCATCTGCGCCCTTCTACCCACCAGGTTGGGTTTCAGCCAGTATTCGGCGACAGCCCCGACCGACGCAAGAACGATAAAAAGCACCATGGCCCGCGTCGTTTCACCGGCGAGCAGAAGGAAGATCGTGAACGGAATGTAAACCAGGGATATCCCGATGACCGGAATGAATGCCACCACCGCCATGACGACGCCCCAGAGCACGGGGCCCTGAATCCCGAGACCGAGGAACAGGAACGCTCCGACGGTGCCCTGGATGATCGCAGCCACGCCGTTTCCCACTACCAGGGATGACGCCATGTCCATGAAACGGTGGGCCACGAGGCGTTGCTCGTCGACCGGTAGCGGCGAGGTCTCTTCGATCCAGGTTCGGAACTTGCGGCCATCTACCAGCAGGTAGTAAAGCACGATCACCCAGAACACGAATCCGAACACGAATCGGACCAGGCTCTTCGCCAGAGACACTCCCGATTTGTAGAAGAACCCGCCAATTCGGACTCCCAGGGTGGCAAGAAGCTCGTAGACGCGTTCGATCGTGAGGTTGACGCCAAATGGTTCGAGGACGAGGTTGACCTTGTCGATCGCCTCCTGCCGTTGCTCGAGCATGGTCAGGAGACGCCCTTCGGTCAGCTGGGTGGTGCTCATTTCGTACAGATTCAGCGCCTCCTGCGACACCTCCTGGGCAATCAGGTAGAGGGGCACCAAAAGAAGCGCGAGCAGAATGACGCAGATCAGAACCGCCGCCGTTTTCCGGTGACCGTTGAGGGCCTCGACAAGGCGCCGATAGGACGGGCGAATCAATCCCGCCGCCACGACCGCCAGCAGGATGACCGAGAAAAACGGTGCCAGCACCATCAGCACCACGACGGCGCACACCCCGAGCGCGAAGAGGAGACCGACCCAGGCCGCGCGCTGCGGCGGTTCCGGTGCCCTTACGGCCGACTCGACGTCGACTTCCGGTGGGTCCGCCGCCATCATGCCCGCCTGTCCACCAGGTAGTGCGCCAACTCTTCGACAAAGGCGTCGACGTCGGCCGCAGCGGTCGTACGATCAACCTCGAACTCCTCGATGATGCGCTGCACGAGCGCGTCGTGATCGTCGACGCCTTCGCGCAGGGCTTCAATCAGGCACATCCCGGTCTCGTTGAGGGAATAGACACGAAGCGAATCGATATCGAGGAGGACACCGCTGTGGTCCGCCAGCCGGGTCTGCGAGACGGCATCGGAGGACAGCAGCCGAGAAAGGTCGACAACTCGCCTCATCGCGGAACGGTCCCTCGCCGACTCGTCACAACGGCTCGGCCGGCGCCAGCCTGCCTATTGATTCGACAGACAACCGATTCTCCCGTCTCTCCCACCGTCATACCTCTTCCATTCGTTGCGAAAAAGGTACCGTGAGAACCCGAGTATAACCCTCCCGCGCCAGGGCGCCATCATGACCGACCGGGCGCCCGTCGACCGTCACCCACGCGTGTCCGTCCAACGGGAGCTCTTCGTCTCCTGGGCGGAATCCGATACACAGCTCGACCTCGCCACCCCCGCGCAGCATGCCACCGAGCACGAGCGAACGGACGAGGCAGGTGTCGATCCCGCCGAACCAACGACGCCATAACGCCACTGCTCGTCGGGACGCCAGATCGAGACGGCCGATCGGTTGGTCTCTGACTTCCCCGGTCGTGCCTGTGATGACGCTGACGACTTCCGGTACCGGGAGTCTTTTCACCTTCTCGGCGTGCCTGGCAATTGCGAGGGCTCGCAGGAAGAGCGCGATGTCTACCGGGTCAAACGCCGTGGCAACCTCCTGATGTCCGCCGGTTCGAATTGCGCCCTCTTCGGCGCCGTCTCACGGCGTCACCACGAGCAACATTTCCTCCGGAACGAGGTAGGTGCGCACAGCCTTCTGAACCTCCTCGGGCGTCACCGCCGCGTAGGCGGCATCATCGACCGCCAGCGGGGAGCCCGGTCCCTCGAAAAGAGCACGCCCGACACGGTACGCCCGTGATGCAGCCGAGAGTCCCCTCAGCATTCGCGTCCGCCTCGCACGGGCGTTGAGCCGTTCGAGATCGGGCGCAGCAAGTGGATCGGTACCGAGTTCGCCGACCAGCGAGTTCAGCAGCTCGACCACGCGCTCTGTATTTTCCGGGCGCGTGCCCACGGTTGCCGAAAGGATCCATGCCCCCCCCGGGACCGAGCGAACCCCGGCACCGAGACGGTAGGCCAGTCCCTCACGTTCCCGAATCACCGCCGTCATGCGATCGGAGAGGGCGTCCATCGCCACCAACATCGCCGGCCGGTCCTCGGCTGCAACCTCTGCCAGACGCCCCCAAAGAACCGTCACCTGAGGGGCATCGCCGATTTCCACCTTCGGTGCCTCGTCAGCCGGACGCGGGGCTGGATACGGCCCACGGCTGGGAATAGCCGCCGGTCCACCCGAGAAAGCTCCCTCCACGATCTCGAGGGTTTCCTCTGCCGTCCGGGGAGAGGCGACGGTGATCACCAGGCGGTCAGGGGAAAAATATTCCTGCGACCATGCCGCCAGGCTGTCGCCACCATCCTCCCTGGTGATGGGGGGCGTGCCCTGCGGTCCTGAAACCGGCCGCGCCAAGGGATGATCAGCGCCCAGTATCGTCGCAAACAACAACCGTTGCGCATTTTCGGAGCCCCTATTGTCTGCTTCCCGGGCCGAAAGATGTCCATCGATCGCCGATCGCCATCCGTCGTCATCCCACGCCGGGGCGCGGATCATTTCTGCCAGCATCGTGAGAGCCAGGGTAAAGCTTCGTGCAGGGCCCTCGATCCGGACATATGAGAAATCCGGAACGTGGTAACGATTGTCGAACGGGATCGCCGGCGAGTCGGCGGTTTTGACGTCGATGCCCGCACGCTCGAACCGGCGCTCGAGCTCTCTGGCGCCACTGAGTACTGTTCCACCCGTGAGCAGACGGTGGAGCAAATCAGCCGCTCCGGCGTTCTCTTCGGGCTCGCGGAGGGTACGATCCGCCACCAGGAGGTGGATACCGAATACCTCACTGCCGGTCTCCGGGAGAATGCCGACCACGACGCCGTTGGCCAGTGTTGTGGTCAGGCTTCCGAGCGGTCCTTCTTCAAATCCAGTCGACGCTTTTCGCTGGGCAGTCTCCACCGGAGCCGGGAGCGGCACCCTGCCTTCGGGGCCTCCGTCCCCGAGCCAGGACGCCCTGGTTCGCGGACCGGCCTGAGCGAGCAGGTCGCCCGCCGCAGATCGCACTTCCATCGGAGTCACCTGCGAAGGGGCCACCGACTCGGCCAGGTCGCCCCGGCCGGATGCCAGGGCCTCGCCGTAGAACACCGCCGCGTAGTGCAGGCGCTGATCGTTGAGCGCACGTTCCCCAGCCCACACCTGCTGGATGGCCGAGACCTGGGCGTCACCGGGTCCTGCGGCCGCCGAGCCCAGAGCGCCGAGAGTGCGGGAGAGCAGGGCCTCGGGCTTGACTCCGGTCGCCGCCTCGATCCGAATCTCCACGAGATCTCGGGGCACCCGAGGCAGACGAACGACCGATATGTCTCGAACCCACTCCGAGCCCAGGGCCGAGGCGAGCGGCCCGTCTGCGCTTTCCAGCCAACGGGAGACGACCTCGATCGCGGTGGCCGATTCCGCGAGGGCATCCGGAGCTGCGACAACCACCGAAAGCGTGCCACCACCCGGTCCATGTTGCGCTCCGGGCATCCCGTGTCCCATACCCATCGAAGGCATGCCCGCGGGCGCCTCGGCCGGTTTCGGCGCAGGTACCGCTGCCCACTGGCCCCAGCCGGGCCAGTCGAGTGAATCGGACCGTTCCGGGCGCGGCGGACCGGCAGCGAGCGCGTTGAACGGTGTCAAAACGTCGTCCAGGCCATCGAGGGCCAGGTCTCCGGTAACCAGCAGCCGGTACCCGGACGGTGCGTAGTGGGCCTTCCAGTAGCGAATCACCTCGTCTCGGGTCGTGGCACCAACCGAATCGATGGTCCCGCCGACCGGGTGCTCGAGCGGCGTGGCACTCCACTGCACGCTCCGCAGCCGTTCCTCCTTGAGGCCATTGGGCGAGGCGTGATCCTTCGCGAGCTCCTCGAGGATGACTTTCTTCTCCTTTTCGTAGACTGCCGCCCCGATGGTGGATCGGGTCAGCATACCGGCTATCAGCTCAGCTGCCGCGACTGCGTCCTCTCGAGGGACCAGTGCGAAAAAGACTGTCGCCTGCTCCCGAGTGAATGCATTCATGTACGCGGACAGCCGTTCGAATGCCTCGGTCACACCCCGCTCGTCGAGATCGTCAAAACCGTCGAAGAGGAGGTGCTCGAGATAGTGCGATAGGCCTCCCATCTCGCTCGGTTCGTCCTGCGAACCGGCAGGAACGGCAACCGTGATCAGGACCGTTCCGGAGCCCGGACGTGGCAAAATCAAGGCTTTGGCACCCGACGGCAGAACCCGCTCGACCGGACCCTGCGACAGGGCTTCTTCAGTGTTACCGGCGGATGGCGTCACGGCCATGCCAGCACAGACGAAGCCCGCCAGGATGAGGTAAGACGACACACGACGCAATATTGAAGAGAGCATGGCGCGGATTGTAACCCACCTCGCGCCCAGCCACCCTCCCGGCCCGACGGCTCGACGGCTCGACGGCTCGACGGCGAACGGATCTGGCTTGGCGTCGTCAGTGTCAAGGCCGGTTGGCGTTCAGCCGCACGGATGTGGATGGTTAGATGCGCGGAACCCGTTTGGCCGTATAGCCGTCTGTGGGCGGTCCGGAGTGCTACCATCTGCGCGTGGCAAGTCTCAAGAGGCTGTTGGGTTATATGCGCCCTTACCTCGGCCAGATGATCGCAGCAGCAATCATGTTGGCCATCGCAGGCGCCCTGATGAGCCTGGCGGTCGCAACCCTCAAACCCATCGTCAACGACGTCCTTCTCGCCACGCCGGCTTCGACTGCCGCGACGTCAACCGTCGACGAAGAGACGGACCTCCTGGACGACATGATCGATAGGCTACCGATCGAAGAAGCATCCGCCTGGCTGCGTGACAGGCCGCTGGTCAAGGTGCCGATTCTGCTGGTTGTGATCTTCTTCATCCGGGGTATCCTGCTCTATCTCGGGGAATACCTGACCAGGAAGACGGGGTCAGCGGTGATTCGCGACCTGCGAGGGGACCTCCACGAATCACTCGTCTATCAGTCACCCAGCTTCTACCGTACCCATCAAACGGGCGAGGTGCTGTCCCGTTTGCTCAATGACATGCACCTCATCAAGCTGATGTCGACGCTGGTGTTGGCCGATGCCTTTCGCGTCGGCGCCATGGCGCCCGCGATGCTCGCCCTCGTCCTCATCTACGACTGGCGAATGACGGTGATGGCCCTGATCGTCTTGCCGCTCATGGGATATCCCGTCATGCGCCTCGGCAGACGCCTGCGCAAGGCGGCAACCCGCTCTCAGGAGGAGACTGCAACAGCTGCCAATCAGCTCAAGGAATCGGTCACCGGCGCCAAAATCATCCAGGCGTTTTCGATGGAAGAGATAGCCATCGAGCGCTTCCACGAAACTCTCGCGCGCCTGTTCAAAGTCGATCTTCAGGCGAGCCGAGCGGCATCCGCCTCGGGGCCGATCGTCGAGCTCGTCGGAGCAATCGCAGGTGGCGTCCTCTTCTTCCTCGCGGGGAAAGGCATAGCCTCCGGCTCCGTCGATCCCGGCAACTTCGTGGTCGTTCTCGGTGGTCTCACATTCCTCTTCATGTCTGCCCGGCGGCTCAACCAGATCAATGTCCAGGTGCAGCAGGCCCTTTCGGCCGCGGACAGAATCTTCGCCATGATTGACTGGCCGCTGGAGATCCAGGATCTCCCGGGTGCGCGGGAGCTCGAGGTCGAACCCAAGGACATCCACTTCGACAATGTCGTCTACTCGTATCCGGACTCGAACGAACCGGCGATCAAAGGCGTCGACCTCCACCTGAGGCGCGGCGAGATGGTCGCCCTGGTCGGGCCGTCGGGCGGCGGCAAGACGACCCTGGCGAACCTGATGCTCCGCTTTGCCGACCCGACATCGGGTAGCGTCAAAATGCATGGCGCCGACCTCCGCGACCTGACGATCGCCTCAGTCCGGGGCAACATCGGCCTCGTGACCCAGGAGACGATCCTGTTCGACGACACGGTCCGGCTTAATATCGCCTCCGGCCGAGAAGAGGCATCGCTCGAGGATGTCCGGAAGGCCGCCGTTGCGGCCCAGGCGGACAAGTTCGTGAGCGAGCTGCCGGACGGTTACGAAACAATGCTCGGCGAAGGTGGGGCCAGGCTTTCAATGGGCCAGCGCCAACGCCTGACGATTGCGCGCGCCATCTACAAAGACCCGGCTTTTCTGGTGTTCGATGAAGCGACCTCAGCCCTGGATGCGGAGTCCGAGGACAAGGTGCAACAGGCGATGAACGTTCTCATGGAAGGACGTGGCAGTCTGGTGATCGCTCACCGATTGGCGACCATCCGCGAGGCGGATCGGATCATCGTCCTGGCCGATGGCCGGATCGTCGAAGAGGGAAACCACCAGACCCTGATGGATCGAGACGGGCTCTACGCCCACCTCCACAGGCTCCAGTTCCAAACCTGAACCGATCGTGTCGCCGAATTGGCTAAGCCAACGCCTTCCATAGCAGGAATGCCGTGACTCCGAGAAGACCGATCACCATCCAGTACTCGCGGTTGCGCGTCATTCGCGCGGCCGACCAACTCGCCGGCGTGTAGTCCTGGTACGGACGAAAGGTCGGAAATAGCGCCGGAACGGCCTCGAAGTAACGGTCGTATGCCTCTCCATGCTCCTCGCGCAGGCGCGCCGGCTCGACCCTTTCCTTGCGCCGCATGTAGACGCCCAGGAACCACGCCCAACCCACGACCAGGGCCACCAGGCTCAGGTGGTGTGGGAGGTTGACCATGATGATGAGGCCAGTGAGGATCAGGAACCGGCCGAGGTAGAGCGGATTGCGGGTATAGCGGTAGGGTCCGGCCGTCATCAGCTCCTTGGTCTTCAGCAGCAGCCCCGAGGACCAGAAACGCACGCTCTCTCCCAGGAACACGAAAATGAAGCCGATCGCAACACTGAGCACGGTCGGTTGCGAGTAGTAGATCAACGCCAGAACGACGAGGAACAGCGCCACCAGGCGCAGTATGCCGAGGAACCTGTTGTACTCACCTTCGCTCATGGACGTCTCCCAACCCTTTGATCGTCCGGCAGGATAGCGCACAAACCCTGGATTGTGTATCTCTCACCGCTTTCCGCGCAGCCGGTTCAAAACGTCCTTCACCTTTCGGCCACGCCTGTGCCAGGCGGCAGCGGCCGTGCTCACCGAGGCCACGGCGGCATCCACATCACCGCCGGTGAATCTCGCACGCATGCGTGCCAGGTTCACTCGGTCCGACTCGCGGAATCGCTCGAAGAGACGCCTCCTGATCGGTCCGGGCTTTTCTCCCAGGACCCAGGCAGTGGCGAGATCGACGATGTACAGCGACTCGTCGTCACCTAGCAGCACGTCGCGGTGGTGAAGATCAGCCAGGGCCACGCCCCGATCATGGATCTCATCCACCGCCTCACTCAGTCGTTCGAAAATGCTCTCATCGACAACGTCACCGACTCGCTCGCGCAACGGCTCAGCCTCGACCCACCGTGTTGCCAGAACGTGCGGTCCCAGGCGCCCAAGAAACTCGGGCAACGCTGACGCTCCTCGCGCGGCTTCGTAGGCCGCCGATTCACGTCGAATCAGCCATCGGCCGAGCGTATTGCGAAGGAGGAATCCCCTCGGGGCATAGGTCTTGACCGTCACCCTTTCGCCATCGAGATCGAAGAAACGAACGTCCGCCTTGGTTCCGTTGCGTCCCCTGATTTCCCGCACCGGGCTTCGGCCTTCCAGCCGTCCGGGGTTGAATGATACCCGGTCTCCGGCGTGTGAAATAATGTGGGTCATGGTGAGAGTGTAATCGATGCCATCCGGGAAAGCCCCCACTCCGAACGTCCCGGCCAGATCCACCCTCGACCAGGCGCCAAAGGAGTTCTTGACCGACGGTGCGCCGTTCAAGGCCGACGTCATGGTCGTCGACGCGGGAGACGGGCCCATGATCGTCAAGGACTTCGCCCGGCGATCGTGGTGGCGGCGTCTGATCGGCCGTCTCGAGATCAATCGCGAGTCTCGGGCGTACGCCTACGCCGGCCCCCGTCCGTGGTTCCCGACGTTCATCGGCCGGATCGATGATCACGCCCTCGCGGTGGAAAAGGTTGACGGGGTCTCACTGAGGTTCGCCGAAGACATCGACGAACGGCGGGACAATTACCTCGGCCAGCTCCGCACGGCGATGGAACGGATGACCGACATCGGCTTCCTCCACCTCGACGCTCGCGCGTACAGAAACGTTCTTCTTCGACCCGACGGCCGCGTGGTTTTCATCGATTTGGCGGGATCCTTTTGGATCCCCCCGGGCCGACCGGGGCACCGTCTGCTGAAACGCTTCATCGAGCTCTACTACGAAGCCAATATCATCAAGTGGGAGACGATACTCGCCCCCGGCGGTGATCCGCGCCTCGGCCAACCGAAGCCGCCGCGGTATGTTCACGGGATCGTGGATCTTTGGCGTGCCCGCAAGAGGCTGCGAAACCGACCTGCCACCGGCCGCCCTTCCGGGAGGCAATGACCAGCTTATCGGGAGTTCGGCGAACTCCGGGGGGAGCCGGATAGCGCCCGGGAATCAGCCGTCGATTTCCTCGCCCACGTCGTCCGCATTTGGCGGTGTCACTGTCCGTGGTCCGCCGGAAAGGCTTTTCGGCGCTGCCAGCTCGCGCTTTGTGTGTTCGGTCACCTTCAGTGATTCCAGCTTCTGACCCATCGGCAGGATGCGACGTTCGAAGGAACCAACCGCTGCGTTGAAGGCATCGACCGCGGTTTTGAGCCCCCGGCCGGCACGCGCGAGATCGTCGCCGAATTTCGCTGCACGGTCGTAGAGCTGACCGGCGACCTCGCCGATCTCGCGCGCGTTTTCGGCAAGTGCCAGATGCTGGTGGTAGATCGCGACCGTTCGCAAGAGGGCGACCAGGGTTGTCGGGGTCGCCAGGAGAACCCTCGATCCGATCGCCTCGACCTGGAGGTCCGGATCTTCGCTGAATGCCGCGGCGAGGAATGGATCACCGGGGAGGAACAGGACGACGAGATCGACGTCGCCTTCGAGGTTGGCCGCGTAATCGCGGGCGGCCAGGCTCTTGATGTGATTTCGGACGGCCTGGACGTGTTCTCTCAGACCCGCCTGTCGCCCTTCCTCATCAGAGGCTTCAACCGCCTTGAGGTAGCCGGACAAGGGAACCTTCGAATCGACCGCGATGAATCGACCTTCAGGAAGCCGTACCACCATGTCGGGCCGTTTCCCGTCATCGGTCGTGGTCTGCTCTGTGAAGTCGCAGTGCTCGGTCATCCCGGCAAGCTCTGCGATGTTGCGCAGGGCGAGTTCGCCCCAGCGGCCACGAACCTGCGTTCCACGCAGGGCGGTGTCGAGCGAGGTCGTCTTGTCCTGAAGGGTCGCGGTCGCGCTCTGGAGCTGGCTCAGATGCTCCTTGAGCCCATCGTACGCGCCACGCCGCTCCTTTTCGATCTCGGCAGTTTTGGCATCGAGGTTCTTGAGGGTGTCCTTGAGAGGCGCCAACATCGCCTCGATGGCCTGCCGGCGTTTCTCGAGATCGGCGGCGGACTGCTCCCGCGTCGTCTTCCACCGCTGCTCCGCCAGCTCGAGGAACTGTTTCGAGCTACCCTCCAAAGCCGCTGCCGACAGTGCCTTGAAGGTGTCTTCGAACTCCTTGCGCGACGATGTTATGAAAGCCTTTTGCTCTTCCAGGCGCTCTTGCACGGTCTTGACCTGCACCTCGGCGGCCGAGACCTGACGGTCGAGCTCGTTCTTTGCTTCCCGAAGCGTGGCGAGCTCACGCTCCAGGGCGCTCCTGCTCTGAGCCTCGTGGTCCGCGCGGGCGGCCTCGGCGGAGATCTTTTTCTCGAGGTGGGTCTCTACCTGCGCGTGCGCCAAACGCGATCGGGTGGTGGCGACAATCCATGCGACGATGCCCCCCACCACCAGGGCAGCTGCGAGCGCTACACCGAAGACGACCGGCGACAATGTCACCAGGTGACCCCCACGAAATCGATGGAATTGGCCGTCGCCATGTTCTTCGATCCTAGCTCGCATTATTCATGAGGTCTAGTCGCGAGGGTGGCGAGCAAGCGCCGCTGGGTATGGTGCATCGCCGGCCGCAGCAGAGACTTCATGGATAATGCGGGCTAGAGACCGAGGTAGATGATCGAGAGGCCGGCGGCGGCGATGACACATCCCGCGATGACGTGCGACCACTGCTCCAGCGGGCCCAGCTTCAACATGTTCAGGCCCTTCAGGCCGAGAAGCGTTGCTCCCACCATCGATACCAACGTCGCCACCCCGAACACCACCGCGGTGAGGAGTGCCACGTCCCAGCGTCCCTGGCTCGCCGGCAGGGCGAAGAGCGGAATCAGGGGCTCGCACGGGCCAAGGACAAAAATGATGAAGAGTGTCCAGAAGGTCGTAGTGGCACCGATCTTCTGGTGTTCGTGGCCGTGAGGGCTCAGACCGTGGCTGTGGATGTGAACCTCGTCCCCGTGTACATGGGCCTCGATCCCCTTGCGCTTGCGCAGGGCGTGGCGCAGACCCCAAAGAGCGTAGGCCACACCGAACGCTACCAGCGCCCATGCCGCCAGCGGCCCACGGCCGGACTCAACCGAATCGATCTGGCCGATGGCGAGCCCGAAGGCTATACCGAGGCTGCCGAGAATCACGGACGACCCGATATGACCGAGACCGCAGATCGAGGTGACGGCCACCGTGCGGAATCGTGACCAATCCCGGGCTTTTGCGAGCATGATGAACGGAAGGTAGTGATCCGGTCCGAGCAACGTGTGGACGACGCCGACCCCGAAGGCGGCCGCCAGAAGGCTGGGCGAGATTTGACTGAACTCCATCAGCAGATCCTTGGCAGATCGAGACCGGAAAGCAGGTCAAGGGGCCGCTCTCCACCGACCCGTGTCTTCATCACAACTGGCGGGGCTCCACTGGTCGCTTCTTCCATCCACCCTATGATCGCAGATTCCGCACCCAATGGGTGCGACCGCAGGGCTTCGAGCGCCTTTTCCGCGTCACCCGCCGCGACCCACGCCAGCGCCCGGCCTTCGCAGGCAAGGGCGAGCGGGTCGAGGCCCAGGAGGTCGCAGACCCCGGCCACCTCCCTGCGCACCGGCAGCGCCTCCTCCCGGAGCACCACCTTGGCGCCACACCTGTCGGCGACCTCGTGGCACACGGTCACCACGCCGCCACGGGTCGGATCGTGTAACGCCTTGACCGCCGATTCGCTCCCCAGTAACGTCTCGACCATGTCGGCCAGAGGCGCGCAGTCAGACCTCAGGCCCGGAGCCGACAGCTGGTGGCGGTGGGCCAACACGGTCGCCCCGTGATCACCGATCGGCCCCGACACGAGGACGGCGTCCCCCGGCTCGATATGCGCGTCCGACAAATCCCGGCCCGGTGGGACCACCCCGAGGCCGGCAGTGACCGCGAAGAGCCCATCGCCCTTTCCCCGCGGCACGACCTTGGTGTCTCCGGCCACGACTGTTACTCCAGCGGCCTCCGCAGCGCCAGCAGCGCCGCGCACGCAGGTCTCGAGGAGGTCGCCGTCGGCCCCCTCTTCGAGAATCAACGCCCAGGTCAGCCACAACGGCCGCGCTCCGCACATCGCGAGATCGTTGACGGTGCCGCAAATGCTGAGGTAGCCCAGATCGCCGCCAGAGAACACCGGCGGATCCACCACGAACGCGTCGGTCGAGAGCGCCGGCCGCCCGGGCGGCATTTCCGGCAGAACGGCAGCATCCGTCAGCGTCTCGAGATGTGGATTTCGGAGGGCCGGCAGAAAGAGCTCCTCGACCAGCCTGCGGGTCAGGCGGCCACCGCCACCGTGCGCCAGCAGGACCTTCTCGGGGCCCTTCATGGACCGGCTTCCTCGGCCCACCGTTCGTGGCGGTACCACGCCGCACAGGTTCCCTCCGACGACACCATGCAGGCGCCGACCGGGGTGTCTGGATCACAGCCGGAATCGAAGAGCGGGCACTCCGGGGGGTCGATCACCCCCCGTAGGACCTCTCCGCAGCGACAACCGACCGGTTCGGCCGGCTCCGAAACCGCCACCTCGATCAGAGCCGCGTTCCGATGATCGAACTCGGACCGCAGGCCGAGCCCCGACCCCGGCACGACGCCGAAACCGCGCCACGTTTCGTCGGACGGCTCGAAGAAGCAGTCGACGAGCTCGCGCGCCCTGAGGTTGCCTTCCGCCGTCACCACCCGTCCGTAAACGTTGC
This sequence comes from Acidobacteriota bacterium, assembly GCA_022340665.1. Lineage (NCBI taxonomy): Bacteria > Pseudomonadati > Acidobacteriota > Acidobacteriota bacterium. Next base: position 15,927 of record JAJDNM010000048.1, read on the forward strand.
CGATCTCGGCCCGCCCCTCGACCGCCTGACGAACCAGGGCCAACACCCCCTGGACAACGTCGGTCGGCATGAAACCGGCCACCACGCCGGACACATCGAAATCCTCGGCCAGGAACTCGAAGAGCTTCCAGCCGGTAATGACCGAGACGTGGCCCGGCAAAAGGAAGCCGTCGACATCGAGCTCCGGATCGTCGACCAGCACCCGCATCACCTGGGGCATGGTCTTGTTGCCGGGCAACAGCAGGAAGTTCGGGACACCCTCCTCCTCGGCCTCGGAGAGCGCCCCGGCGATCGTCGGGGTGGTCGTTTCGAACCCGACGGCCAGGAAGATCACCCGTTGATCCGGATGCGCTCGCGCCAAATCGAGCGCATCGCGCGGGGAGTACACGATTTCGACGCTCGCACCTTCGGCTCGCGCTCGCTCCAGGCTGACCGTGCTCGACGGCACTCTCATGAGATCCCCGAACGTGCAAACGATGGTTTCGGGGAGCGATGCGAGAGCCAGCGCTCGATCGAGGTAGTCGACCGGGGTCACACACACCGGGCATCCGGGACCCGAGATCAACCGAACCTTGTCGGGCATCAGGCGCCGCAAACCGGCGCCCGCGACGCTGTGGGTGTGGGTGCCGCAGACCTCCATCAGAGTCACGCCGCGATCGAGCTTCGCCGCCTCCCGGCGAAGCTCATCCAGGATCCCGGCCATCGCTGCCGGGTCCTTATAGAGATTGGAGCTCATAGCTCCGCCATGGCGTCGGAGTACTCGCGGAGCATTTCGAGGGTCTTCGCCGCCTCGTCGGCATCCACCTGGCCGATCGCGAACCCCGCGTGAACGAGAACGTAGTCTCCAACCTCGGCTTCCGGCACGTACATTACCGAAATCCGCCGCTGCACGCCGTCGATTTCGGCCACACCCTCGAACTCGTTCCGCTCGACCAACACCATCGGAATGGCGAGACACATCGCTAATCCCTCCATCGCTCTCCACGGCGGTCACGGAAGTGATCGCCAGAAGCTTCGCGCCCTTTATCCTACCGAAGCCGATCGACTTCGTCTTTCGGAGTTCGGAGTTCAGAGTAGAGAGTTGAGAGTTCCGCCACCCACCCCTCGCGGCAAAGAGGAAGGGGGACAACTCTCAACTCTCGACTCTAAACCCTTCACTTCCTGCTTTTTACCTGTTGAAATCTCTCGCTTGTTTGAGTCGGCTTCACCCCACGCGCGGCAGCAACTGCGGCGATCACCGCCTGCCCGTACGACAGGCCACCGTCCCCGGGTGGGACGTTTCGCGGAAGCAGAACCTCGAATCCCCGCGCTTCCAGATCCCGGGAAAGCGTTCGACAGAGAATGCGATTCACCGCACAGCCACCTCCGAGGGCAACGATTCCACGTCGTTCGCCGGCCACTCGCTCGGTGAGCTCCGCGGCGAGGCGACTGAAGGTGTTGTGGAAGCCGGCGGCAATCGTGGACGATGGTTCTCCTTCCGCCGCGCGACGTGCCGTTTCAACCAGCAATCTGGATGACGGAATGACCGGAATTCCTTCCCGTTCTTCGATGGTGACATCGTTCCAGATCTCCGGGTCGCCGCTCTGCCGCGACGCCAGCGCTTCGAGCCGCGCCGCGGCCTCCCCCTCCCACCGGTTGACCTCGCCGACGCCAAGGAGAGCACCCGCCGCTTCGAAGACCCTGCCGGCGCCGGACGCCAGCGGCCATTGCCGATTCGAAGCGAGCCGTATCATCGTCGTCAGGTGATCCTTTTCGATCTGCGCCGTCATCGGTGTCGACTCGATCATCCGCTCTTCACCGGCACCCGCCAGGGCCGCGACAGCCACTCGCCACGGTTCGCGCACCGCCGCCTCTCCGCCGATCAGGGGCAGAGGATCGAGGTGGCCCGGCCGGCTCCACCGGAGCTCACCGTCGAGTAACAGCCACTCGCCGCCCCAGGCGGTGCCGTCTGGCCCCCACCCGGTGCCATCGAGAGCGATTCCGAGGCAGGCATCACCGACGTCGGGGAAGCGTTCATGCTCGGCCAGTACAGCCGCCACGTGGGCGACATGGTGCTGCACCGGCAGCACATCCACCCCACATCTGTCAGCGATTTCTCTTGCCATCCAGGAACTCGGATAGTCGGGGTGTGCGTCGGCGACCACCGCTTCGGGCTCGACCTCGAGGAATTCGAGCAGGCCCTCGAGCACCTCGGCCAGGAACTCACGCGCCGGAACCGAGTCGAGGTCTCCCACGTGCTGCGAGAGAAAGGCCTGATCGGACTGGGCGACGCACCCGGTCACCTGCAAATGTCCGCCGGTCGCTACGATCACCGACGGCGACGAAACCGGCAACGGCAGAGGCTCGGGCACCCAGCCGCGGGCTCGACGCACGAGCCTCGGGCCCCGGTCCGAGGTCCGCACCACCGAATCGTCGAGGCGCCGCACGACATCGCGGTCGTGCAGGAGGAAACAGTCTGCGATACCAGCGAGGCCCTCGATGGCTTCGCGATTCCCACGCCTCAGCGGCTCCTCCGACAAGTTTCCGGAGGTCATCACCAGTGGCGGCATTTTCGGGTCTCTCAGGAGCTCGACGTGGAGAGGCGTGGTCGGCAGCATGACACCCAGATCCTCGAGCCCCGGTGCCACTTCAACAGACACTGCCGATTCACCTCGCCGCGGGGCGAGCACGATGGGCGCCCTGGGCGATTCGAGCAGCTCCCTGGCGGCATCGTCCAGTACCACCGTCTGCTCGGCTACTTCGAGGCTTCGCACCATGACCGCGAACGGTTTACCGAAGCGTTTCTTCCGCCGCCGAAGCCGGTTCACCGCCTCCGTGGAATCGGCGCGACAGGCGAGCTGAAAACCGCCCAGACCCTTGACTGCCACGATTCGCCCGTCCAGTAGCGCCTCGCGGGCCCTCGCGATCGGATCCTCGGCACCCTCGATCTGCTGACCACACTCGTCGGCAATCCAGAGTCGAGGGCCGCAGATCGGGCAGGCCACCGGTTCGGCGTGAAAGCGCCGGTCACCCGGGTCGGTGTACTCCTTCTCACAACCGGTGCACAAAGGGAAGCAGGCCATCGAAGTCCGCTCCCGGTCGTACGGTAGCGAGCGAATCAGCGTGAACCTCGGTCCGCAGTTGGTGCAGGTGGTGAACGGGTATCGATATCGGCGGTCCTCGGGGTCCTCCATTTCTCGTCGACAGTCACTGCAGAGGACGGCATCCGGTGGTACCAGTGCTCCTTCTCTCTGCCCCAGGGTTGAGGTGCGAACCTCGAAATCTGCTTCACCGAGGGGCTCGATCTCGTCTCGTTCGACCCTGTCGAGCCTGGCCAGCGGCGGCAGCTCTGTCGGCACACGGTCGAAGAACGCCTCGACGACCTCCGCCGGGCCTTCGATCTCGGCGGTCGCCCCCTGTGGATCGTTGATCACCCAGCCGGAAAGGCCGAGGGAGCTCGCGATGCGGTGAATCACCGGCCGGAAGCCGACGCCCTGGACGGTGCCGCGCCACCTTATCTGTACCCGGATTGGTGCGGCCTTCTTCACCCGCGCGCTTGCCTCTTGGCCGCGAGACGGGCACGAAGCAGCTCGAGCCATCCGTCCAGCCCATCGCCCGCGAGCGACGACGTGACGAGAACAGTGCCTTTGGGGTTGAGGCTGCTGATCTGGGATCTCACCGAAGCCAGGTCGAACGGCACGTGCGGCAGCAGATCCGACTTGGTGATCACCGCCACCTCTGCGCGGGCGAAAATGGCCGGATACTTGACGGGCTTGTCGTCCCCCTCGGCCACCGACAGAAGGACGACCTTGAAGTCTTCACCGAGGTCGTAGGTGGTCGGGCAGATGAGGTTGCCGACGTTCTCTATGAACAGGATGTCGACCTCCGGGAAATCCGCATCCTCGATTCCGGTTTCAATCTGGCGCGCATCCAGATGGCAACCGCCACCGGTGAGGATCTGATGGGCCGGAACGCCGAGGGCTCGGATGCGGTCGGCGTCGTTCTCGGTGGCGACGTCACCCTCGATCACCGCTGTCGTGAGCTCGCCGTCGAGCGCTCGAACGGTCGCCTCGAGCAGGGTCGTCTTGCCCGACCCCGGTGAGGAGATTAGGTTGGCCACCAGGGTCCCCGAGTCGGAAAACCTGGCCCTCAGCTCCTCGGCACGTTGCTCGTTCGCTGCGAGGGCGCGACGTTTGACGGTTACCACCTTTTTCATTGCGAGATCCTCTCGTGATTCCCGGATTGTCAACCCGCGGCATCAGCGGCTTCGAAGCTGAGATCGATGACATCGAGCTCGTCGCCTCCGCAGACCTCGAGCGGCATGCCGCAGTCAGGGCACAAACGCATCCAGGATCCGGTTGCACGGTCCTTGGATTCGCCGCAGGTGGCACAGCGCTGGTCGGCAGGACACCACTCGATCACCAGCTGCGCACCGGAATCGGCTCCGCCCTCGATCACGGCCTCCCAGGCGTAGGCGAGGAGATCGGGCTCAACGGCCGACAGCTCTCCGACGGCGACGCGGGCCTGCTGCAGCCGTCCGCCACCGTGCGCATCGATCGTTTGGCGGCAGGTCTTGTAGACCTCGATGGCAATTCCCATCTCGTGCACCGAGTGATTATAGCCGCCCGCCCGCCCGCGTGAGTTTTGAGTTCTGAGTTTTGAGTTTCGAGCTCCCTGTAACCCCCCATTTCTTTTGCGGGTGGGTGATAACTCAGAACTCAGAATTCATAACTCAAAACTTTCGTCGCATCACCATCTGATATCCGGTGGCTTGTGTACAATGCCCGCGTTCATGGACTTACCTCGTCTCATCATCACGGGCGCTTCCGGGTTCATCGGCCGTCAACTCCTCGACTACTTCAAGGATGACTTCGAGATCGTCGGCCTGGCCCGCCGATCTCAGTCCCGCTGCGGTGCACCCGTACACAAGAACATCTCGTGGCACCAGGTCGATATCGCAGATCGTGACGCTCTCGCCACAACGTTCCATGACATCCGGAAATCCGGCGGTGCCAATTACGTCTTCCACCTCGCCGCACACTACGATTTCACGGGAGAGAAGCACCCCGAGTACTGGCGCACCAACGTCGAAGGGATGCGCAACGTTCTCGAAGAGTGCCGGGACCTCGATTTGGAGCGCCTGGTCTTCAGCTCATCGGTCGCGGTATCCAGCTTCCCTGAAAAGGGCGAATTCCTCACCGAGGACAGCCCGCCAGACGGCGACCACGTCTATGCGGTCACGAAGCGGATGGGCGAGGAGATGTTGGCCGAGTTCGACGACGTTCCGTCCTGCATCATCCGCCTCGCAGCCCTCTTCTCGGACTGGTGTGAGTATGCTCCCCTCTACATCTTCCTCGAGACCTGGCTTTCAAACGTCTGGAACAGCCACATCATCGGCGGCAAAGGGACCACGGCGATTCCCTATATGCACGTCCGTGAAATGGGTCCATTCATGAGAAAGCTGCTCGAGCTCGGTGACGCTATCGGCCAGCGAGAGATCTTCATCGCCAGCCCCAGCGAAACCCTCTCCCACAAGACGCTCTTCGATCTCGCCAACATCGATTTTCACGGCCAACGGCAACGGCCGATCTTCATGCCGAAAACTCTTGCGAGAATCGGCGTCTGGGGTCGGGACCTTCTCGGGCGTGTGCTCGGAAATCGGCCGTTCGAGCGGCCATGGATGATCAACTTCCTCGACACCGATCTCGCGGTCGACGCCAGCAATACGTACGAGAAGCTGGGGTGGCGCCCGAGAAAACGGCTCCTCCTACAACGGCGGATGCCATTCATGGTGGAGCATCGCAAGGTCAGCCCGAATGAGTGGCACCGCCTCAACCGCGCGGCGATGAAGGAAGTCCACCTCCGGCCGAACCTTCGCATCAACTGGCTCCTCGAAAAGCACCTCGACGAGATCTGCACGCAGTTCCTCGACCAGATTTTGTCGCCGGGTTCCGCAACCCATTTCCCCTCCTACCAGAACGTCGCACGCGACGTCCTCGAGTGGCGGTTCATGATTCTCCTTCGCCACCTGCAAAGCTCGATCCGCACCGGCGACCGGGGCCTCTTCACAACCTACTGCCGTGACCTCGCCGAGAAGCGCCTGATGCAGGGCTTCGGTGTCCGCGAGGTGATCGGAGCCCTGTTGACGGTCAGCGCCCTGTGCGTCGACACCCTCCTCTCAGACCCGGATGGAGAGGATCTCGCCGGGCCGATCCACGACTACCTGCGGATGACCGTGCAATTCGGCTGCGACCAGATCCTCGAGATCTACGAGGAGGTCGGTGGCGAGGAGCTCGAAGAAGAGTTTTGAGTTTTCAGTTTGAGTTCGGATCGGTCGCAGGCATTCCTGCCAAACGTTGGAACGTTCAACGTTGAACGTTCAACGTCCTACGGCGCGGTGGACGAGGTAGGCGGTAAGCGCCATGGCCCCGTCGGCGAAGCCCGAGAACCAGACTGACCACGGCGTTTCGGCCAGGAACGATCCGCCGAGAAGAAACACGAAGGCGATCGATTTCGCGACCAGAAGCAGCACGATCGTCCTCGACCGTGAATACTCGATGATGTAGCCGGTCGCCAGCACGAAGTGAAAAGCACCGGCCTGCCAGATGAAGAAGATCGGGTCGGCGCCTGGCCAGCCGGCGAACCGTATTGCCCAATCGCCCGCAAACATCAGCATCAAACCGATAATGAAGCTGTGGAGTGAAATGAGATAGATGAGAATCCGTTCGTGCGTCTCGGTCAGCTGCATTGACATCACTCCCACCAGATATCGGGTTGGGCCGGCGGATCGCGTCGCGCCGGCGCGCTGTCCAACCGTTCCAATTCTTCAACCACCGTTTCGATGACCTGCTGCACTGAGGATCGAACCGGATCGGTCAGCCTGGTGCCCTGCTCCGTACTTCCGGGCACGACACCGATCAGAAGGATCTCCTCCGGGTTGCTGTCCGCAAACTCCGTCGCCATCATGGCCTCGCGAAGCCCCGGCTCGTGAGGGCTCATACGAGAGGGCGGCGGCTTGGCGACAATTTCCCGATCGCGCAGCAACTTCAAGGTCCCCGCCGGCTCGTCTCCCTTGATCGTGTCGAGCACGATCACCATTCGGGCGTCGGCGAGATAGGGCGTGAAGTCGAGCCCGGGTGTGCCGAGATCCAATACCTCGACTCCCTGAGGAAACTCGTACTGTGCCTCGAGGACCTTGATGGCGTACGGACCCAGACCGTCGTCTGTGCAGAGCACGTTGCCGACTCCGAGGATGCGGATGGGCTTCGAATCATCCATCGGGGGATTGTGCCAGAGACGGCGCCGGAAAGACAGCATTGCCGCAGATCGCGAAGAAATTTCGGATTTCGGATTTCGAATTTCAGATTTCCGCCCACTCACCCTGTGATTATCGAATCATTCTCAGGAAAATTCGAAATTCGAAATTTCAATTTCGAAATATGAAAAAGGCCGGGAGCGTGGCTCCCGGCCGATAGTTGACGTTTCAATTTCGAATTCAGAATTCAGAATTCAAAATTCTCAAAGCACCCTGACCTTCGACACCTCATTCCCATCCGGATCGTGGGTATGGATGGCGCAGGCCAAGCACGGGTCGAAGGAGTGGATCGTCCGCAGCACCTCGAGCGGGCGCTCGGGATCGGCGATCGGGTTGCCGACCAGGGAGGCCTCGTAGGGTCCCATCTGGTCCGCGCCGTCACGCGGCCCGGCGTTCCAGGTCGAGGGCACCACGCACTGGTAGTTCTTGATCTTGCCGTTGTCGATCACGCACCAGTGGGACAGCGTTCCGCGAGGCGCCTCGTGGAAGCCGAATCCCTGGATCTCGCCCGCCGGGAACTCGAACGGGGTAAAGATGTCGGTGTCTCCGGACGCGATGTTGTTGACCAACGCTTCCCAGTGTGCCAGCGCCTGATGGGCGATGACCCGGCAACGAATCATCCGCGCCGCGTGGCGACCCAGAGTCGAGTGCAGGACCGCCGGCGTCAGGTTTGCGCGCGCGATTTTGCCCGCGGTTTTCAGCGTCTCGGTGGCGAACTGGGTTGTGAGCTCGTCGCCGGCGGCCAGTGCACCCAGTACCTGTGCGAGCGGCCCGACCTGCATCGGCTTGCTCTCGAAGCGTGGTGCCTTGACGAACGAGTAGGCGCCATCGGGGTCGAAATCGGTGTAGGCGGGGACGGTGTCCTCCTCCCACGGGTGCTTCTGCCAGTCGCCGTCGTACCAGGAGTGGGCGATTGATTCGGCAACGTTGTCGCGGAACAGCGGGTCATTGAACGAAGTGATCTCTCTGAAGGATCCGAGATCACCATTCATGATCACCCCGCCCGGCATCTGGAACTCGGTCCCCTCCGGATTGAGCGGCATGTCGGGCACCGAAAGATAGTTGGTGACGCCCGCACCGTAGCTGAGCCACGGCGCATACATTGCGCCGACCGCACAGATGTCCGGGAAGTAAACCTGGTCGACGAAGGTCTTGACCTCCTCGAGCATACCCTTGATCTGGTAGAGCTGGGCCATGTTCAGCGTCGCTTCGTTATCGAGATTGATCGCGTTGGCGACACCACCGACCGCGAGGTTCTGGATATTCGGCGTCTTGGAGCCGAGCACGGCCACGACCTTGTTGGCAGTCTTCTGGGCCTCGAGCGCTTGCAGATAGTGCGCCACTGCGAGCAGGTTCACGTCCGGCGGCAGGTCCATCGCCGGGTGGCCCCAGTAGCCGTTGGTGAAAATGCCGAGCTGGCCCTTGGAGACGAAGTCGGCGACCTTCTCCTTGACCGCGGTGAGCGTCTTGACGTCGTTCCCGGGCCACGGGGACAGA
>JAJDNM010000049.1 GCA_022340665.1 Acidobacteriota bacterium
TCCTAATGAAGGTTTCGAACACACCGATGTAACGAATTCACCGCCCCGGCTACACGGTGGACTGGCTTGCCCGGACGTAGTCCTCGACTCAGGGTCGAGAACGAAGCCTGGTGGGCCGCCCGGGACTCGATCACGGCGAGAGGCAGCGGCTCATGGCTCAGGCCGCGGGGCGGATGGTCGGAGGCGGCCTAGAGCCATCCGCTGATTCCGACGGGACGCCGCGGCCGAAGGCCGCGAGCAACGCGATCACGTCACGAGAGCGTTGGAGGGAGGGAGGTGTTGAAGCCAGTGGTGGGCCGCCCGGGACTCGAACCCGGGACCACCGGATTAAAAGTCCGATGCTCTACCAACTGAGCTAACGGCCCACTCGGGAAGCACAAAATAGTCCTTCGGGCGCTGAAAGACAAGGGCGTCCGCGATAGTCAGGGGTTGATGATCGACCGGAGCTGACGCGCGAGATCCGACTCCCCGCGCACGAGGGTCTCTTCGCGGCGCGGCCCGGTGGAGACGATGACCGCCGGAGCACCGATCTTTTCTTCGAGGAAGGCAAGATAGCTCCTGGCTTCGGCTGGCAGGTTGTCTTCGGAGATAACGCCCTCGGTCGGGGTGCTCCAGCCCGGGTGCTCCTCGTAGATCGGCTCGACAGCCTCGGCCAGCTCGGCGTCGGCCGGGAAGGTGTCGAGGGTGGAGCCGTCCGGAAGACGGTAGCCGGTCGCCACCTTGACCGTTTCGAGTCCGTCGAGCACGTCGAGCTTGGTGACGGCGACGGCATCGATGCCGGCGACCTCGACCGCGTAGCGGGCGGCAACGGCATCGAACCATCCACAGCGGCGCGGTCGTCCGGTGGTCGTGCCGTACTCGACACCGCGCTCGCGCATGCGCTCGCCGGTGGCATCCTCGAGCTCGGTCGGGAAGGGACCGGAGCCGACGCGGGTGGCGTAGGCCTTCATGACGCCGATGGCCGGGCCGAGGAGCCTGGGCGCGATACCGCAGGATGCTGCCGCGAAGCCCGGCAGGCACGATGACGAGGTGACGAAGGGATATGTGCCCCACGCGAGGTCGAGCATCACCCCCTGCGCACCCTCGAAGAGGACACCCTCGCCGACTTCCTGGTGGCGGCGCAGGGCGGGGCCCACCTCGTCGATCATCGGCGCGAGGCGCCGGGCCGCGGCCTCGAGCTCTGCGACGGCTCGATCGAGATCGACCGGCTCCGCACCGAAAAGAATCTCGAGCTCGCGATTGTGCTGCTCCATAAGGGCGACGGCGCGCCCGCGGAGGCGACTCCCGTCAGCCAGGATGTGGGCGCGAAGGCCGCGCCGTTGGGCACGGTCCTGGTAGGCGGGTCCGATACCCCGGCCCGTGGTGCCGATCTTGCCGGCACCGAGAGTTCCCTCGCGAGCGCTGTCGAGGGCCTTGTGGGTCGGAAGAATGAGGGTCGCCCTAGGCGACAGCTTGATGCGGCCGTCGATCTCGACGCCCTCTCCGACAAGGGTATCCATCTCGGCCACCAATCCGCTCGGGTCGACGACCATGCCCGACCCGAGGTAGCAGGTCACTCCGTTGTGGATGATCCCGGACGGCACCAGATGAAGGGCGAACTTCCGGTCGGCGAATCGCACCGTGTGGCCTGCGTTGTTGCCGCCGTTGTAACGCACCACCGCCGCGAAGTCGGAGGACAGCAGATCGACCACCTTGCCCTTGCCCTCGTCGCCCCACTGGCCGCCAATCACCATCAACGATTGTGTGCCCATCGATCCTCCGGCCGCACATGATAGCGCGCCATGCCACGGCCGCCAAGTTCAAATAAGTGATCGAGATACCGGGTTACAATGCCGCTTTATGGACGACAACGAGAAGATCCAGGAGAGTGGCTTTTTCGGGCGCCTGAGCGACCTCGCTCGGCGCAGCGAAAACAGGCAGAGCGTCGGCCGCTGGATTCGCACGCGGCTGCTGGTCGGATTCATGGTCGCGTTTCCCCTGGTGGTGACAATCTTCTTCGCCCGTTTCATCTTCGGCCTGATGGACAAGTGGTTCCGGCCGATCTCCGAACGGTTCATTGGTGAACCGCTGGTCGGGGTGGGCCTGGTGGTTTCGCTCCTTTTGCTCTTCCTGCTCGGGGTGGTGTCGACCAACGTGCTTGGCGGCCGCCTTCTCTCGTACTTCGAACGGAAGATCAGCGACCTGCCGCTGCTGAGCCCGATCTATCAGGGCGCACGGCAGATCACCGAGGCGATCCAGATCCATGAAACCGCGGAGTTCCGCCGGGTGGTCCTACTGCCCTTTCCCAACCAGAACGTCCGATCGCTGGGATTCGTCACCCGCGACTTCCAGACGCCGACCGCGTTCGGCGACGAACCGACCGCGCTGGTCTTCGTGCCGACGACTCCGAACCCGACGTCCGGTTACCTGGTAACGGTCAAACAAACGGACCTCACCGCCCTCGACATGAGTGTCGAGGAGGGGGTCAAGCTGGTGATCTCGGGCGGGCTGCTGACTCCAACGCGATTGCTCGCGGCCGACCAGGTGAAGCCCTGGATCGGAACTGGTGATGCCTGAGACTTTCGAGCGATGACCGGGAATTGGTAGACTCCACCCTTCGGTTCAATCCGCTATGGGCTTCTTTGAATACGAAAGGAAGATGGCATGACACTCAAGGCCAACAAACAACGCCACGCCGGCTGCGCTGTCCTCGGGGCTCTCTGTGCGGCGCTGGTGTTCGCCTCGCCGGCTGTGGCCCAGCAGGCCCCCGGGACCTTCCTCGGCGCCGTGTTGATCACCGATGACGCAACCGCCGCGAGCGAGTTCTATTCGGCGATTTTCGGATGGGATATGGAGCGGTCGAAAGATGGTGGCTTCGTCGTCCGACACAGGGGACGGATGATCGGCGGAATAAGCCCACTGCAGAACGCTCGGAGGGAAATCGAGGAGTCGTTCTGGTTGGTGGGCCTGATGGTCGAGGATGTGGACCAGGCGTTGAACGCCGCGAGAAAGGCAAAAGCAACGATCCACGAGGAGGTGGAGCGCGTCAGTGATTACGGGCGCTTCGCCGTGGTGGCCGACCGGCAGGAGGCCCCTGTATTACTCGTCGAACCCGGCATCAAGCCGCTTGCACGGACCGAGGGGCATGGTTCGTGGGTGTGGGCGGAGCTCTGGACCGACGATATTCCGGATGCGGCCGATTTCTACGCGGATGTCCTTGGTGTTGGCCACGACACTGTCGACCGTGCAGGCGAGGCCTACCACGTGCTGACGTCCGCAGGGGAACCGCGTTGCGGCATTGTCGAGATTCCGGAGGAGCTCGAAAACGTGGAGCCCGGCTGGGCGCCGTACGTGGCCGTTTCCGACCTCGGCGCTTCCCTGAACAGGGTCAAGGAGCTCGGTGGTCGGGTGATCTTCGGCGAAACCGAGCACCCGGCAGAGGGCTCGGTCGCACTCATCGGCGATCCTTCGGGGGCGGTTCTTTTCATCTATCAAATCGGCAGCCACGAGGAGGCGAAATGAAGAATTCAGCCCGGATATTCGCTCTGGTGATCGTGTTGGGCCTGGCTCTGATTTCGGTCTCCTGCAGCTCTGACGGCTACTCGGGAACGACGTCCGTCCATGTGGGTGTGGGTTACGGCGGCTATGGCCCCGGCTGGGGTTACGGATGGGGTGGCTACTATCCGGGCTACCGCCCGCCGGTCGTGATCGGTCCGCCGCCGATGCGACCGACGCCGTACTGAGAGGGGCTCGGGGCTTGAGGCTCAGGGCTTGGGGCTGGCTTCCATTGGCGCCCAGCAACCACGCGTTTCACAATCAAGGCGGCAAAAACACCAAGGGAATCCTGTGTTTCCGGATTGTCGGGCGGGTTTCGTTCAGGAATTTCACGGACTCGAAAGGATTCACCTCCCGGAAAGGCTGGAATCACTTGGCAAAGACCTCTCGGTGATTCCTGGGCAGCCCACCAGTCGAGATGAGAAATGGCTTGACATCATGACCAGTCCTCAAGCCTCAGGTCCCAAGCCCCAAGCCCTCACGGAGTGAGGATCACCTTGCCGAAGTTCTTGCGGTCCTGGATGTAGCGGTGGGCTGCGGCGGCATCATCGAACGGGAAGCCGCGGTCGACCACCGGTTTGAAGGTACCGTCGGCGAAGAGATCGAGGATCTCTCCGAGCATCACCGCGAGTTCGTCTCTCCGGTGCCAGAGGTGGCCGAGGTTCACACCGAAGACTCCCTTGTTGTGGCTCATCAGCTGCAGGGGTTTGAATGAGCCCATCTTCGAGAGGCCGGTGAGGGCCGAGATCCAGGAGCGTTTCTTTCCGGGCGCGAGGCTCGAGGCGCCGAAGATGAAGAGTCGGCCGAGATCGGCGAGGCTCTTGTAGCTCTTCTTGAAGGACTCGCCGCCGACTGCGTCGAGCGCGATATCGACGCCGCGTCCATCGGTCAGCCGCCGGACCTCCTCGAGGAAATCCTGGGTGCGGTAGTCGATGCAGGCCGAGACACCCATCTCGCGAAGACGCTCGTGCTTGCCGGCCGAAGCCGTGCCGATCACTTCGGCCCCGAAGTGGCGGCAGATCTGCACCGCGGACAGGCCGACGCCTCCCGCGCAGGCGTGCACCAGCACCCGGTCGCCGGCCCGCACACCGCCGAGCTCGACAAGCATCAACCAGGCGGTCAGGTAGTTGACCGGGATCGATGCGGCAGCTTCGAAGTCGAGCGCGTCCGGAACTTCGCGCACCGCCGACTGCGGTGCGCAGACAACATCCGAGTACCCTCCGAAACGGGTCATGCACACCACGCGGTCGCCATCGCGAAACGCCTCTACGCCGTCACCCACTCCATCCACAACTCCCGCGACCTCGTAGCCAATCACCGCGGGCAGTTTCGGCGCGTCCGGATAGAGGCCCATGCGGGCGAGAATGTCCGCGAAGTTGATCCCCGAAGCCTCGACCCGGATCCTCACCTCGCCAGCCTTGGGTTCCGGGTCGGGAGCTTCTCGCACTTCGAGGACCTCTGGTTCTCCAATTCGTGGTATCCACACCTGTCTCATCACTCATGGCCTTTCTCTATGATTATCAACTGATGGACAGATCTTCGCACAGCCCAACCAGACATCCAGGTCCTGATTCCCAATTGGAGATCCTGGCCCTCGATATTCGACAGTCGGCTCGGCGAAGCGTGCGAGGTGTCGTGCGAGGTGGTGAACGCGCAGCACGAACGAGGGAGGCGTACTTGGGATACGTTGAGTGAGCGAGCGCAAGCGGTCGCCGCAGCGCATGGCGCACCGCGCGCTGCAGCAGTCGACTGTCGAATATCGAGGGCCAGGGCTCCAAAAAAAAGCGCCGGAAAGGGGAAGGAGGATCCTTTCCGGCGGGGAAGGGGGGATGCGGCGTCGATTCAGTTGGCCGCAGCCTCTGGGTTGAAGAACTCGGTGATGTCGATCTTGTTGTCGCGCAGCTTGTCGGGCGGCGCACTGACGTAGTTGTAACGCGTCCCGTAGCTCAGAAGCGCCTTTTCGAGCATGCGACGGCCACGGTAGAGGCGAGACATCACGGTGCCCACCGGCACAGCGAGAATATCCGCGATCTCCTTGTAGGCAAAACCCTGGAGGTCGGCAAGCAATACCACCATCTTGTAGTCGTGCGGCAGGCTCAGAAGCGATTCGCGCACCTCGTGGTCCATCTCGACCGACATCAGCCAGCTCTCGGGATCGACGAGCGAATTCTGCGCCTGATCCATCAGGGTCTCCTCGAGTCCCTCCTGGACCTCGTCGAAGTCCACCTTCGGCGGTTGCAGCTTTTTCTTGCGATACGAGTTGATGAACGTGTTCTTCATGATCTTGAAGAGCCACGCCTTGAAGTTCGTGCCCTCGGAGAACCTGGCGTAGTACTTGTACGCCTTGAGATAGGTCTCCTGAATCAGGTCTTCGGCGTCCTCCACCGAACGAGTCATCCGCAGTGCGCTCTTGAAGAGCTGATCACGATACGGCAGCTGTCCGGTGGAGAAGTCCCACTTCCTTGGTTCGGCCGTTTGTGTCACGGTGACCTCCAGATGCGAATGCTACAGTATTGAAACATTCGTGTCAACCCCATAAGAGGATACGATGCAAAAGTCATATTTGTTTCAATAATGAAAACAGATACCGAAATCGAGACACAATCGAAGAAAACAAAAAAGGGGCCCGAAGGCCCCTTCTCGCTTCACTTTTCGCCGATCAGGCGAGGATCAGGAACGCGATGATCAGCGCGTAGATGACCAGCGACTCGATGAGCGCCAGGCCGATGATCATGGTGATCCGGATCGGTCCCACCGCTCCCGGATTGCGGCCGATGGCCTCGACCGAGGCGGCGAGTCCCCTGCCCTGACCGAGCGAGCCGAACGCTGCGGCCAAGCCGATAGCGAAAGCCGCACCGAGATACTGCATGATGTTCTTTGCGCCAGCTGCCTCGCCGTGCTCCTGGGCCAGCGCCGGGGAGGCCACCGCAAGGGCAACGAAAACTATCGCCAGAACTGCAAGCCGTCGATTCATGAATCTACCTCCTCAAGGGATTTTTCACGGTATTAATGTTCTTCTGCCCCGACCGCGCCCTGCAGGTACGCCATCGTGAGCATGATGAAGATGAAGGCCTGGAGGAATGCACCAAAGATGCCCAGACCCATCATCGGCCAGGGAACCACGAAGGGGAACATGACGAAGAAAATGCCGGTAGCTGTGTGCTCACCGAAGATGTTGCCGAAGAGCCGCAGCGCCAGCGAGAGAATGCGCGCAAGGTGGGAGATGATCTCGATCGGGACCATCAGTGGCGCCAGTAATGGCAGCGGGCCGGCAAAGTGCGCGAGGTACTTGAAAAGCCCGTTGTCCTTGATTCCGACGATGTTGTAGAAGAGAAACGCCGTGATCGACAGGGCGAAGGTGGTGTTCGGGTTGGCCGTCGGCGGTTGAACGAAATAGAACAGGCCGAAGATATTACCGACGAAGATGAAGACGGCCAATCCCATGATGAACGGCAGGAAGCGCTTGCCGAAACCATGGCCGACGACGTCCTCGATCAGGTCTTCGAGCCCGGTGATGAGCAGCTCGGAGATCTGCTGCACCTTGCCGGGGTTTTCGATCGAGAGGCGCCGGCTGGTCGGGATGAAGATCAATCCAACCAGGACCACGACCAGCATCGCCATGACGACGTGATCGGGCAGCCAGTATCCGGCCTCGTGCAGTCCCATCAGCTCCTGGTATCGTTGACTCGACTCTCCGAACAGCGCGATCAGCAGATTGTTGATGGGGTGGTAGAGAAACGAGACTGGGTGCTCCAATTCATCCTCCTCCGAGCCGCATGTGGCGGAGGCCCTCGATGATGATCGCCAGGACCAGGGTCGAGAACCCGAAAGCCACTGCTACCGCATCAATTCGCGGAATCATCAGGAATGCCGCGAAAATGATGGCGAGGAGGATCAAGCGACCGAGAAACCTCAGAACCGTCCATCGATCGAGCCGAGGTTTTCCAGGCTGAACCACCCGGTGCACGATCACCTCCAGCCAACGAAAATTGATGATAGCCACCACCCCCGCCGCGGTCAAGCAAAAAGCGCCCATCCATGTGCGAAAAAGCACAAGTTCGATCACAGCGCCGAAAACCACCAGGATGGCGGTGATCCGAACGACTCTTTGAGTCGAAAACTCTCCGCTCTCAGGATGTTCCGTCGTCATCGGAACTTGCCGCTTCTTCGGCCGCCTCGAGCGCCTCGATCTGCTTCTCGGAGCGTCCAGCCTGAGCGGTGATGCGAAACAGGTTGACAAAACCGGCTGCAATACCGAAAAGTGTGAAAATGATCGTCAGCCAGGGATAGATGTCGAGGTGTTTGTCGAGCCAGCGTCCGAAGAAATAGCCGAGGGCGATGGCTACCGGAAACTGTATGCCGACGATCGATACATCGAGCCAGACGCGCGCCCTGCGGAGCTTTTTCTTGCCTCGTACCACGGGTTTCGCCCCCTCTCCGCTCGAGTTGTCACATCACGCCGAGTGCACTCACGGCATTCCGAGCCCAGCCGACAACCGGCATCGGGTAGACACCGATCGCCAGGGTGACGATGACGCAGGCCACGATCACCAACTCCGTCCAACGATCGCGCAGGAACTCGGCCGGATCCTCACCCTCCCCGTCACCATCTCGCAGGTACATCTGCACGACGATTCGGAAGTAATAGTAGAGGCTGACCGCCGACATGATCACCGCGATGAGGGTCAGCAGGACGTAACCGCCCTCGACCGCCGCCGCAAAGAGGTACAGCTTGCCCATGAAACCCGCTGTCGGCGGAATGCCGGCGAGCGCCAGCATGAAGATCAGCATGCCGAGAGCGGCACCCGGGTGACGTTTGGCAAGACCGGCGTAATCGCCGATCACCTCACCCGCATAGCCTTTCGACTCGAGCAGGATCACGAACCCGAAAGCCCCGAGGTTCATGAAGGTGTAGACCAGCATGTACATCAAGATCGCCCAGGCACCGGTCTCGGTGAGAGCGACAAACCCCATCAGTGCGTATCCGGCATGGGCGATCGACGAATAGGCCAGCATCCGCTTGACGTTGTCCTGGGTCAGGGCGGCGATGTTTCCGTAGATCATGGTTGCCGCAGAAGCCAGCCACAGGACCACCCGCCAATGCTCGACACCCGGCCCGAATGCGTCGAAGAAAAGGCGCATGAACATGGCGAAGGCCGCCGCTTTCGGTGCCACCGAGATGAAGGCCGTCACCGGTGTCGGCGCTCCCTCGTAGGCATCAGGCGTCCACACGTGGAAGGGCACCGCCGCCACCTTGAAGAGCATGCCGAAGCTCACCAGAACCATGCCGAGCACCAGCATCGGGTTCGAGTTCGGCACCGCGACCAGAGACTGGCGGATGGTCTGCAGGTCGAGGGTGCCGAGGGACCCGTAGACCAGGGAGATACCGTAGAGCAGGATCGCCGAGGATGCCGCGCCCAGCACGAAGTACTTGACCGCTCCTTCGTTCGACTTGATCTCCAGCTTGAAGTAGCCGACCAGGACGTAGACCGAAAGCGCCATCAGTTCGAGCCCGACATAGAGACTGGCGAGACTGGCGCCGGACGACATCACGAACATGCCGACGGTGGCAAAGAGAATGAGCGATACGAACTCGCCTCCGCCGTAGCCGAAACGCTCGAGGAATCCTGCAGCCATGAATATCGCCATGATCCCGGCCACCAGCACCAGCAGCTTGAAGAAGACCGCGAATTGGTCGATCACCAGCATGTCGCCGAGGATGGCCACCGGACCCTCGACCGGCCGCCCCACCAGCCACACCAGAACGCCAGTCACCGCAAGCGAGCCGACACCGACCAGCGAGAGCGGACGGACCCCTCCCCTCCCGAGCGGGATGCCGAGCAGGAGGACGACAAACCCGGCCGTCGCAAGGAAGATCTCGGGCAGAAACGGAACGAACTGCTCGAGGGTCATCGGCTACTCCCCGTGCTCCTCTGCCGCTTCGTCAGTCAGATCGTGTGCCAGAGCTGCCACGTGGTCGCCGGCCGTGCCCATCTCCTCCGGCAACGCCGCCTCGACGCGCTCGAGCACTCGATCGACCGTCGGCGCCATTCGATCGAAGAACGGTTTGGGATAGAGGCCGATCCAGAAGGCGATGACGATCAGTGGGATAAGGGTCCACTGCTCGCGGCGGTTGAGGTCGGAAAGGTCCTTGTTCTTCTCGTTCGACAGCTCGCCGAAGAAGACCCTCTGATAGAGCCACAGCATGTAGGCCGCACCGAGGACGATGCCCGAAGCGGCGAAGAGAGCCCACACCCAGGAGTGGTTGTAGGCTCCGATCAGGATGGTGAACTCGCCGATGAAGCCGTTCAGGGTGGGCAGTCCGATGGACGACAGCGTAATGATGAGGAAGAAGGTCGCATATAACGGCATGACCTTCGCCAGACCACCGTACTCGGCGATCATCCTGTTGTGGCGCCGTTCGTACACGATGCCGACGAGAAGGAAGAGCGCGCCAGTCGACACGCCGTGGTTCAGCATTTGCAGGATCGAGCCGCGCAGGCCGGGCTCGTTGAGGGCAAACATGCCCAGCATCACGAAGCCCATGTGGCTGACCGAGGAGTAGGCTACCAGCTTCTTCATGTCCTTCTGGGCCATCGCCACGAGCGCGCCGTAGACGATGGCGATGATCGACAGCACGCCGATCCAACCAACCGCCTTTACCGTGGCGTCAGGCAGCAGTGGCAAGGAGAAGCGAACGAAACCGTAGGTCCCCATCTTCAGGAGAACGGCTGCCAGGATGACCGAACCGGCGGTCGGCGCCTCCACGTGCGCGTCCGGCAACCAGGTGTGGAACGGGAACATCGGCACCTTGATGGCGAAACCGACGAAGAACGCGAGGAAGACCCAGAACTGGACTCCGGTCGGGATCATCGGCGCGATGGTGTAGAGATGCGGGATCGAGAAGGTCGCCGCATTGCCGAGGCCGTCGAGGCCGATCGCCGCCAGACCGCTCGAGTTATAGAAATACAGGGTCAGGATGCCGACCAGCATCAGCACCGAACCGACCAGGGTGTAGAGGAAGAACTTGATCGCCGCGTACAGCCTGCGCGGTCCACCCCAGACGCCGATCAGGAAGTACATGGGGACGAGCATGACCTCCCAGAAGACGTAGAAGAGGATGAAATCGAGCGAGCAGAAGACACCGAGCATGCCCGTCTGGAGCAGGAGAAGAAAGATGTAGTACTCCTTCTCGCGCTCAGTGATGGCGGTGTACGAGCAGTAGACCGCGATGAAACCGAGCAGGGTGGTGAGCAGTATCAAAAGGACCGCGAAGCCGTCCACACCGAAGAGATACTGGACGCCGACCGACGGGATCCACTCCAACCGGGTCGCGAACTGGAACTCCGCGCCGTCAGGTCTGTAGAGAAACCACAGCGGGATCGAGATCACGAAGTCGACGCCCGCCACGAGCGTCGCCCAGGTCTTGATCGCGCTCGAGTTCTCCTTGTTGACGAACGCCATCATCAGCAGCGCGCCCGCCAGCGGCAGGTAGCAAATCAGGTTGAGAAGCCAGCCGTATTGAAAGTCCATCATCGTCCCCTAATTCAATTTGAAGAGGTAAAAGACCGCAAGCAGGATGGCCGCACCGAAGACCATCACCATCGCGTAACCCTGAGCGAAACCGACCTGGAGCTTGCGGAACCAACGGCTCGCCACATCGTAGATCTTCGCCACCAGATTGACCGCTCCGTCCACCACCCGGAGATCGAAGATCCCCGACAGGAAGGACGAACCGACGGTCGTGAGTGCGGTGCCGTTGACCGCTCCATCGACCACACGCGCGTCGAACTCCCACAGGAGCTCGGAACCCTTGACCGTACCGTCCACGACGGTTGCGTCGTAGATCTCGTCCATCCAATATTTGTTGAGCAGCAGCTTGTACGCGAACGGGAAGCGCTCGGCCAGGCGTTTCGCCCTCGCGCCCGCCTCGGCACCCATATAGAAGCGGTAGGCGAGCCAGATCCCGAAGCAGGCCACTCCCACCGAGAGCACCACCAGCGCCCATTCCACCCCCAGGCTGACCGCGTGATGGCTGACTTCGTGGCCGCCCTCCGCGGCGTGCCCGATCGGCAGCAGCATCGGCTCCAGAAAACGCTCGACGAGATTCCATTCGGGGTGGTGAAAGAGCGCCCCGGGGATTCCGACCAGACCGCCGAATATCGACAGCACGCCGAGCACCACCAGCGGCATGGTCATGGTCCACGGCGATTCGTGGAGGTGGTGCTCCGCCTCCTCGCCGCCCCGGAACTCCCCGTGGAATGTCACGAACACAAGCCGGAACATGTAGAAGGCGGTCAGCACCGCGCCGATCATGCCGAGGATCCACAGGAAGTAGTACATCGATCCGAAATGGTTGAGATCGGAGGCCCCGGCTTCGAAGGCCTTGAAGAGAATCTCGTCCTTCGAGAAGAAGCCGGCGAAGATCGGAATGCCGGCGATCGCCAGGGTCGCGGCCAGAAAGGTCCAATAGGTGGTCGGCATGTATTTCTTGAGGCCGCCCATTTTTCGGATGTCCTGTTCACCACCACAGGCGTGGATCACCGACCCCGAGCCGAGGAAGAGGCAGGCCTTGAAGTAGGCGTGTGTCAGGACGTGGAAGATCGCCGCCACGAAAGCGCCGACGCCGGCGCCGAGGAACATGTAGCCGAGCTGGGAAACGGTCGAGTAGGCCAGCACCTTCTTGATGTCGTTCTGAACCAGGCCGATGGTCGCGGCGAAGATCGCGGTCACGCCACCAACTATCGCAACCACCAGCATCGCGGTCGGACTGATGCGGTAGATGACGTTGCAGCGAACAACCATGTAGACGCCCGCGGTAACCATCGTCGCGGCGTGGATCAGGGCCGAGACCGGGGTCGGCCCGGCCATCGCGTCAGGCAACCAGACGTAAAGTGGTATCTGCGCCGATTTGCCGATCGCGCCGACGAAGAGGAGCAGGCCGATCACGGTTGCTGCGGTCGCGAAGTGCTCTGGGTGTGCCGCAGCCGTCGGGAACACCTCGGTGAACTCGAAGGTCCCGAAGAACATGAAGGTGGCGAAGATGGCGAGCAGGAAGCCCCAGTCACCGATACGGTTGACGATGAATGCCTTCTTGCCAGCTGCTGCGCACCAGTCCTTCTCGAAGTAGAATCCGATCAGCAGGTAGGAGCAGAGACCGACCCCCTCCCAACCGACGAACATCACGACCAGGTTCGAGCCGAGCACCAGCGCCAGCATCGAGAACATGAAGAGGTTGAGATAGGCGAAGTAGCGCGAGTAGGCCCGATCGGACTCGTCGTGCATGTACCCGATCGAGTAGATGTGGATCAGGAATCCGACGAAGCTGACGAAGAACACCATCAGGGCCGACACCGAGTCAAGCTGAAACGAGGCGGCGATGTCGATATCGGCCACGCTTCCGTCGAGGATGCGCAGGCTGCCGCCCTGAATCCAGCTGTAGAGACTGACGATATGGGTGTGGTGAATGCCGAGGTCGAGGATCCACTGGATGATGGCTCCCCAGCCCAGCAGCCAGGCGGATCCCGAACCTAGCAGGGCAACGGTATGGGTGACCGATTTGCCCAGGCCCATTCGATTGGAGACGAGCCCGTTGAAGATGGCTCCAAACAGGGGGAGAATCGGAATCAGCCAGATCAAGTCGTAGAGCTTCATCCCCTAGCCCCCCATCTCGTCGGCCTTCTCGAGTGCCACCGTGTCCTTCAATCGAACCAGGGCGATGATCAGGCCGAGCCCGATGGCGGCTTCGGCCGCCGCTACTGTGATCACGAAGATCGCCAGCACCTGGCCGCCGAGATCACCGAGCCGGAATGAAAAAGCGATCAGGTTGAGGTTGACCGCGTTGAACATCAGCTCGAGGGACATCAATACGGTGATGAAGTTACGCCGCACCATGACACCGACGATGCCGATGCACATCAGGATGAGCGAGAGGGCGACGTAGTGGGTCGCGGAAATCACGGCTCCACCTCCTCTCCCTTACTGATCAGTGCTACATCACGCCGACCGAAGACGATGGCGCCGATCATCGCCACCAGCAGCACCACCGACACCACCTCGAAGGGCACGAGGTACTTCGTGAAGAGGATCCATCCGACGGCCTCCGTGTTGCCGACCTCCTGACCCTCGATGGCCGTCATCGCGGCAGCACCACCGTCGCCTGCGGCCATCGACCCAAGGAGAATGCCGACCGCGATGAGACATCCCAGAACGACGCCGCCGAGAATCGCCAGCGGCGCGGCCCCCGAGAGGAATACCGTTCCCGGACCGAGATCGGTCAGCCTCACCAGCATGATGACGAAGAGATACAGGACCATGATGCCGCCGGCGTATACCAGCACCTGCACCGCGGCCAGGAACTCGGCGCGGCTCATGATGAAGAGCACGGCCACCATGAAGAAGGTGAGGAGCAGGGACACGGCGGAGTGCACCGGGTTGCGGAGAATGACGACGCCGATTGCCGCAGCCACCGTGATGACCGCAATCACGTAGAACAGGATGGCGCCGAAGTTCGCTACCAGATAATCCATCAGGCCGCTCCTTCGCCGGTCGTCCCGTCGTCGTCCGCCGAGGCCTTCGTCAGGGCCTTCATCGGCGACGACGGGTCCTGGCCATCGATCGGCAGCACGACTCCCGGGAAGGCCTTCAGTCCGTCCCAGTTGGCGAGTCGCTCTTTGGTGTAGTAGAGGCGTTCGTTGCGCTCGTAGACGGTGCCCTCGTAACTCTTCGTGGTCAGCCAGATCGCCTTGGGCTCCGTCGGGCACGCCTCTTCACAGAGGCCGCAGAACATGCACCTCTTGACGTCGATGTCGTACCGGTCGATGATCTTTTTCTTTTTCTTCTTTTCGCCGACCATCTCGACCTCGGTGTGGTCGGTGATGAAGATGATGTCAATCGGGCAGGCCTTGGCACAGAGGTGGCAATCGATGCAGCGCTCCATGTCATAGCCGAACATGCCGCGAAAGCGGTCCTTCGGCTCCATCTTCTTTTCCGGATACTGGATGGTCTCTTTCTTCCGGAAGAGATAGCCGCCGGTCACCCCCATCCCGCCGAAGAGGTCGGTCGGAATCAGCTTTTGCACGAAATCACCAAAAGTCATGAACTCAACCCTTCAGGAGCAGAACACCGAGCGCGATCACGGCGATGTTGGCCAGGGACAACGGCAGCAGCCACTTCCAACCGACCTGCATCAGCTGGTCGAAGCGGTATCGCGGGAAGGTGCCGCGGAACCAGATGTAGACGAAGATGAAGGCCAGCACCTTGCCGGCGAACCAGAGGACCGGCGGGATCACGTCGAGGAAGGCGAGGAACTCGACGTTCGGGAAGGGCCGCAGCCAGCCTCCGAAGAAGAGGATCACCGCCAGCGACGACACCACCATCATGTTGATGTACTCGGCGAGATAGAACATCGCGAACTTCATTCCGGAGTACTCGGTATGGAAGCCGGCCACCAGCTCCGCCTCGGCCTCGGGCAGGTCGAAGGGGTTGCGGTTGTTCTCGGCCACACCGCAGATGAAGTAGATGCCAAACCCGAGGATGCCGGGAATGAAGAACCAGAGTCCGGCATCGCGCTGCGCCTCGACAATCCCGACCAGCGACAGGGTGCTGGCCATCAGCAGCACCGACACCACCGCGAAACCGAGCGGCACCTCGTAGGAGACCAACTGTGCGGCAGATCGGAGTCCGCCCATCAATGAGAACTTGTTGTTGGACGCCCAGCCA
Organism: Acidobacteriota bacterium; assembly: GCA_022340665.1. Lineage (NCBI taxonomy): Bacteria > Pseudomonadati > Acidobacteriota > Acidobacteriota bacterium. Next base: position 15,256 of record JAJDNM010000049.1, read on the forward strand.
CCAAGGATGATGCCGTAGATGCCGACCGAGGACACCGCGAGCACGAAGAGAATCGCGATGTTGATGTCGGCCAGGAAAGGTGTGATCTCGACCCCGGAAACCGTGAAGGTTTCGCCCCAGGGGATCACCGCCCAGACCAGGATCGCGGGCGCAAATATCAGCGCTGGTGCGAGCATGAAGACGAAGCGCTCGGCGCGGCCCGGCACCAGGTCCTCCTTGACCAGCAGCTTGAGCCCGTCGGCGATCGGCTGCAGCCAGCCCCGGGGGCCGACCCGGTTGGGACCGATACGGACCTGCATGTAGGCGAGGATCTTGCGCTCGGCGAATGTCAGATAGGCCATCACAAGCAGCAGCACGGCGAGGATTACGACGCCTTTGATCAGGGGCAGACCGACGTAGGTCATGAGAGGGGAGGTCAAGAACTCATTCATACCGAACTCCCCGCAATAGACGAATAAATTAGGAAGTAGGAAGTAGGAATTAGGAATTGGGGCTTGGAGGCGAGACTGGTACCGGTGACGTCATTCCTCATTCCTAACTCCTCAATCCTCATTCTGGCTCTCATCTGTCGATCTCCCCGAGCACGATGTCGAGTGTTCCAATGACGGCCACCAGGTCGGCGACCAGGTGGCCTTCGACCATCATTGGCAAGGCCTGAAGGTTGATGAACGACGGCGGCCGGACATGACACCGGTAGGGAGCGGTGCCCTTTTCGCCGGCGACGATGAAGTAACCGAGCTCGCCCTTCGGTGCTTCGACCGCGCCGTAGACCATCCCCGCCTCCTTGACCCGCAGGATCTTGGGCACTCTCGCCATGTGCGGTCCGTCCGGCAGCCGATCGAGGCACTGGCGAATGATCCGCACCGACTGCCGCATCTCCTCCATTCGCACGAGGTACCGGTCGTAGGTGTCACCCTTGTTGCCGATCGGGATCTCGAAATCGATCTCGTCATAGCGGTCGTAGGGGAAGATCTTCCGGATATCCCACTTCACGCCGGACCCGCGCAACGGCGGTCCGGTGAGGCCCCACTCGATCGCTTCCTCGGCGGTGACGACGCCAATATCGATGGTGCGTTTCTTCCAGATACGGTTTTCGGTCAGCAGGTTCTCGTACTCGTCGATGTGGGCGTTGAAGCCGTCGACCAGCTCCGAACACCGGTCGACCCAGCCGTCCGGCAGCTCGAAAGGCACACCGCCGATCTTCATGCAGTTGAGCGTCAGGCGGGCGCCGCAGTACTCCTCGAAGAGGTCGAGGATCGCATCACGCTCGCGGAACGTATAAAAGAACGGTGTGATCGCGCCGATATCGATCGCGTGGGTCGCGAGCCACACCAGGTGCGACGCCAACCGCTGCAGCTCGGCGAGAATCATCCGGATGTACGCGGCACGGGGCGAGATCGTGATCCCGAGCAGCTTCTCCATGGCGACGCAGAAACCCTGGTTGTTGGTCGCCGCCGCCACGTAATCCATCCGGTCGGTGTGCGGAATGCACTGCGGAAAGTCCATTGTCTCGAAGAGCTTCTCGGTGCCGCGGTGGAGGTAGCCGATGACCGGCTTGGCCTCCATGATCTTTTCGCCGTCGAGCTTCAGCTTGACACGGAGCACGCCGTGGGTCGCCGGGTGTTGCGGACCGAAGTTGATCTCCATTTCCTCGACATCGAAGAGCGGCTTATCGGCGGCGTTCATGCCGCACCTCCTTCCCCGTCCTCCGATTCTTCGGCCTGCGGGCCGCCGCCGGGCGGGTAGACATCGGGGTAGATCGCGGCACCGGTATCGATGCCCTCGACCGGGAAGTCCTTGCGTAATGGATGGCCGTTGAAGCCCTCCCAGGTCAGGATTCGCTCGAGCCCTGGGTGCCCTTCGAAGACGATCCCGAACAGGTCATATACCTCGCGTTCCATCCAGTTGGCGGTCTTCCAGACTTCGGTCACGCTGGCCACCGGCGCTTCGTCGGCAACGATCGTCTGCAGCCGCAGTCGCTTCGAATCGTCGAACCGGTGCATCCAGTAGATGACGTCGAATCGCCCCTCCTCGCGCTCCGGCCAGTCGACCGCAGTGAGATCGACGAGGAACCTGTAGCCGCGCTCGCGCTTGAAAAAGCTGCAGATCTCGACGATGCGATCCGCCGGCACCGACATGGTCACCTCGCCGGCATACCGATCAGCCGCCAGGACCACGCCCGGCATCTCCCCACCAAGCGCAACCGCATCCGGATCGTCGGACGCATCCTCGTGTGCCGGCGGCACCGGCTTCTCCTCCCAAGGATCCTTGGGTTCCGCCTCTTCGGCCTCCTTCTTCTTGGCAGCCGCCTTGGCCTTGGCCTCGGCGATCTTGGCGGCCTTCTCTTCATCGGAGAGAGGCTTCTTCTCCTTCACCGGTTTCTCCGGCGCGTCGGCGGCGGGAGTCTCAGGGGCCTTTTCCTCGGCGGGCGGTTTTTCTTCGGGTGGCGTGGTGGGCTTGTCGTCACTCATCATCCACCTCAGGAGGCCCGTGTGCGGGCGATGGTCTCGCGGTCGATCTTGCGCTGCAGCTGCATGAGACCGTAGAGGAGTGCCTCCGGCCGCGGCGGACACCCGGGAACGAAAACGTCGACCGGAACGATGCGGTCGACGCCCTGGGTCACCGCGTACGTCTTGTACGGCCCGCCGCAGGTCGCGCAGGAGCCCATCGCGAGAACCCACTTGGGCTCGGCCATCTGGTGATACAGGCGCTTGACCATCGGCGCCATCTTCTCGGTTACCGTGCCGGCGACGATCATCATGTCCGCCTGGCGCGGCGATCCGCGGAAGACCTCGGCACCGAAGCGCGCCATGTCGTAGCGCGGGTCGAGCACCGCCATCATCTCGATGGCGCAGCACGCGAGGCCGAACTGCAACGGCCACAGAGACGAACGGCGCGCCCAGTTGAAGACGGCGTCATAGGTCGTGGTGATGATGTTCTTGTCGAATCGGTCTTCGATCAGGCCCATTCGAGAGCCCCCCTTCGCCACGCGTAGACATAGCCGACGAGGAGAATGGCCAGGAAAACCATCATCTCGATGAAACCGAAGAGCGCGAGCTTGTCGAAGATCACGGCCCACGGGAAAAGGAAGATCGTCTCCACGTCGAAAATCACGAAGAGCACCGCGATCACGTAGTAACGGATGGAGAATCTCTTGTCGAGCGCGAAAGAGGTCGCTTTCACGCCACACTCGTACGGCTCGGCCTTCACCGGATCGTAGGAACCGAACCGCACCACCTTTGCCACCAGCAGGATGATGATCGGCACGGAGATCGCGACCAGGGTGAAGATCAGGATCGGGACGTAGTGGTCCATACCCCTCCTCCAGTCGGGCGCGATCATTCTAACGGCCGATCACCGCTTGTCAATAATTTCACAAGCCTGGGGCTCACCATCTGTCGCCCCCTCCGGGGGCTTGAATCGCGGTTGGCGTCACGTTCCCTGGGGCTGACGCCCCAGGCTAACCGTATGACGCCCCCTTCGGGGGCTCATCTGGCCGAGCGCCGAAGGCGCGACACATGCGAAGCCTGGGGCGTGAGCCCCAGGGAAAAGGTGAATAAAACATCGATAAGCCGCGGAGCGGCGACAGATTCAAATCAACCGAGGTAGCGTTCTTTGACGTCCATTCCATGTTTGGTAAGCAGGATCTTCAGTTCTTCTTCAAACGATCGTCTCCGATGGTGTCGCTCCTGGTTCCGTACATATTGAGCCACCGACGACACGGCCGATTGGCTGACTGAGAAGGCCCCGTATCCCCTCTGCCATCCAAATTTCATGGCCGTAGCCTTTTCGTTCATCATTTTCGACGAATTCGCCTTGATAGTCCGCACCAAATCCGCAACACACAATTTGGGGGGCACTCTCGCCAAGACATGAACGTGATCTGGCATTCCACCCACGGCGATGATTGTGCCGCCCAACCCTTTGACAATACCTCCGACATACGGAAACAGCTGATTGCGGACGACCTGAGTCATCAGTGGAATTCGTTCCTTGGTCGAAAAAACCAAGTGTACCGACAGGTTGCTGAACGCATCTGACATTTGATCCTCCGTATTGTGCGCGGAGTCCGACGGCCCCGCCGTCACACATCTATCGCCCCCTTTGGGGCCTCGCTTGTGATGTTGACCCCTTTTCCCCGAGGCTCACGCCCCGGGGCTCACCATCTGTCGCGCCTTCGGCGCTCCGATCCGAAAAGCGGTTAAACACTCATGGCCCGGGGAGTCATCCCCCGAAACAGAAGGGTTTGAGTCGGAGAGCTGCGAAGCTTCGTCACACCCCTGCTTCGCACCGCAGCTTTCACGAATCCTTCCAATTGACGGAGGTCGAAAGTCTGGCGCCTGGATCTCGGTCGAGGCAACGGTAGGCGATCGCTTCGGCGAGATGGGTCGACGAAATCTGCACCTCCCCCGCGAGGTCGGCGATGGTGCGGGCGACCCTCAGAATCCGGTGGTATGCACGCGCCGACAACCCCAGCCCTCGGCTTGCATGTTCGAGCAATCGCCTTCCATCAGCATCCGGTTTGGCCCAGCGGCGAATGGCATCCGGACCCATCTCGCCGTTGCAGTGCGGGCCGGCGTCGGCAAACCGATGCGCCTGTCGGCGCCTGGCTGCGGCAACCCTTTTCGCAACGACCTCGGAAGTTTCTCCCCGTCGGTCGGCTGAAAGCTCCCGCCACGGCACCGCCGGGACCGTCACCTGCAGGTCGAGGCGGTCGAGCAGCGGCCCGGAGATCCTCGCCCTGTATCTCTCCACCGCGACCGGCGTGCAGCGGCACTCCCGTCGATCATCACCCAGATAACCACACGGGCACGGATTGGCGGCCGCAACCATTTGAAAGCTGGCCGGAAAGACCAACGTCGCCTGCGCTCGTGCCACCGTCACCTGACGATCCTCCAGAGGTTGCCTCAAGGCCTCGAGCACATCCCGCCGGAATTCGGTCAGCTCGTCGAGGAAGAGCACGCCATTGTGTGCGAGCGAAGCCTCGCCCGGTTGAGGGCTGGCGCCACCTCCTATCAGTGCCGCCGCCGACGTGGTGTGATGCGGTGCTCGGAAGGGCCTTCTCGCCAGGAGGCCCATCGGCCGGGGCACTCTCGTCGACACCGAAAAGACGCAGGTCGTCTCGATCGCTTCCTCGGTGATCATCGGCGGCAGGATCCCCGGCAGCCTCCGCGCGAGCATCGACTTCCCCGCTCCCGGCGGGCCTATGAAGAGGAGGTGGTGGCCTCCCGCCGCGGCAACTTCGAGCGCTCTTCTCGCCTGTTCCTGGCCAATGACATCGACGAGGTCGAAAAACGCGATTGGGTCCCTCCGTTCGCTTTCGGGGGACAGCCGGGGTGGCAGCGGAGTTCCGTCCCTGACGTATCGAACAACCTCACCGAGGCTCCCCGCACCCACCACGCGAACCCCCGCGACCACCTCGCCTTCCGAGTGGTTCGCCGCCGGCACGACGACTTCTTCGATCCCGTGATCTCGAGCCGCCAGAACGATGGGCAGAACCCCTCGCACCGGCTGCATTTTTCCCTCGAGGGACAGTTCGCCGAGCAGCAGACGGCCGGTCAGTGCCTCCGGAGGTACGTCTCCGGTGGTTGCGAGGAGGGCCATCGCCATCGCCAGGTCGAGTGCCGCACCCTCCTTGCGTTGGTCGGCGGGCGCCAGGTTGATCACTACATTGGCAGGTTCCGTACGCCGGCCGAGATGTCGGATTGCCGCGAAAATCCTCTCTCGCGCCTCGCGCACCGCGGTGTCGGGCAGACCAACCACCGTCACCGACGGCTGATGCGCGCGAATTCGATCCACCTCGACGGTCACGAACAACGCATCCACGCCTCGCGGCGTGGCAGAATACGCCTTCGCAAGCATAATTCTCTCCTCAGTTGTCAGCGTGGATCGATTCGAGAATGACACCACCGCCGCCGTGCGTCAAGCCATTCAGCGTCGGGTAATCAGCAAATAGTCATCATTGATCAGTCCCCGACCCTGATCACTGTTCACTGGAAACTGATGACTTTCGAGCCGCCGGGAATCCCCGGGCCCCTGCAAACGTAATAAAAGGTAGGTCAACAGGCGGTCGGCCTGTTAGAATGACCTGGACTGTCGAGCTTGGGGGCGTACTGGGTTCGACGGGGAACTATTTCGGTCGTCGGCAGCGTGTCGAGGGCCACCCGCTCGTAAATCGGGTGGAGGCAACTACAACTGCCGACAATAGCTACGCTCTGGCTGCGTAAGTAGCCACGTCCACCCCGAGGCTCGGCCCGTCGGTCTGGGGTGGACGATGCCAGACGGGCTGGATTGCCGTCGCGCCCGACGGCGGCGATCGAGATTTTTCGGGCTGGTCTCGCGGAAGGTTGCCAGCTAACTGACCGTGGGACGAGATGAAATAGCCGGCTGCACACGGAGAAACCGGCGATCGAAGTTCCTCGGACGTGGGTTCGATTCCCACCGCCTCCACCAGGCTTCGTTTTCGACCCTTGGTCGGAAACGAAGCCTGTCCCGGCGTAGCCCGTAGGGCGAAACCGAACCTCTGCCCTCACGCCACACTTTGGTCGAAAACGCCGCCCAGTGCAAGCCAATAAGTCTACGCCACTGCCTCCAACAAATGCCGATCAAGAGTCGATGGATCGAGAGCAGAATTTGTGGCGTACAATGGAATCGCCAAGATGGCCGCCCGGTAAACGGCTGGCCGTTCGATAGTGTTCACAAGAAATCATGAATTCGTTGGGGCTCGCTCCCCAAAACGGAATCCCTGGGTATTTGATGCGAAGAATTCAGATCATTCTCATTGCGCTGGTTCTCGGAACGGGTCTCCTCGCGGCACAGGAGTACAACCAGACCTTCGAGTTTCACTTCGAAGATCGGGCCATCGTCGTTCCGAAGTTCGGTCCAAAAGTGGAGGTTCTGCCGGTCCTCGAGCTCATCGGAGCGGAGCCGGGGTTCTCGCCGGCCGCGGGCACCTACGGCGTCCTCCGTGACGACCACGTCATCCAGTTCGCGGTTGACCACAAGGTTCTGCTCGTCGACGGCGAACTTCGCGAAGCGCGCGAAGCCCCCGTAGCTTCACCAAGAGGCGTAGCAGCTTCTCTGAGCTATCTGGAGCGATGGCTGCTCAGTCCACTTGGATTTCATCTCGAGCCAATTCCCCGCGGTTACCGGATCGTGCCAGGGGCGCGCTTTGCCGAACCGATCGGCGTTCGTCCGGTTGCCGCCGATTTCGAGGCCACCACAACTCTCGTCCTGACTCTCAACCGGCCGGCGGAAGTCGATGTCGAGGAAATGCCCCCCGGCGTCATTACGGTTCGGTTCGAAGACGGTTCCCCGCAGCTCGACTCCTCGTTTCGGTTCAGCTCGCAAAGGGTGACCTCACTGACCAGCAGCGACCAGGACATTTTCATCAGGCTCGCGAGTGGTGCCGGATTGACCTCGTGGCATCCACTCGAGAACCCCCCCAGGATCACCTTCGAGATCGGTGCCGCGCGACCGACTCCGGTCCCTGCGCAGGCAAGGGCTCCAGTCGTCCGACCCACCGGGCCCAGACCGGTGGTGATCGACCCCGGCCACGGCGGTGACGACGTCGGCGCCCAATCACCAGAGGGGTTGCTGGAAAAAGACGTCACCCTTGCGATTGGGCGTCAACTGGCTAGAATTCTCGAAAATCGTGGCCATTCCGTGAGGCTCACACGTGACGGCGATCAGAGTCGCGTCCTGACTGACCGCACGGCGTTCGCCAACCGCCTCGAGGCGCCGGCCTTCATCTCCCTGCATGCCAACGCGTCCACCTTTACCTCCGCCACCGGTGCCGAGACCTATTTCATGAGCCTCGACGGAGCCAGCGACGAGGCGGCGGCAGCAACCGCCGACCTGGAAAACCGGGCCGGATCTTTGCCTGAAGATCTCACGTCTCTCGATCTCATTCTCTGGGATCTCGCGCAGGCCGAGGTCCTCAATGAGAGTGCCGAGCTGGCGTTGGCCATACAGGGCCGACTCAACGCCCGCCTTGGCACCCGCGATCGGGGAGTCAAACAGGCGCCGTTCGTTGTCCTCAAGGGCGCCACCATGCCGGCGGTTCTGGTCGAGATCGGCTTCCTCTCGAACCGCACCGAAGCAGAGCGGTTGACCAGTCCCGAATACCAGCAACAGCTCGCCGAGGCCATCGCCATCGGTATCGAGGACTTCCTGAGGCGCTGATGAACTGGCGTGTCGCCCTGATTGCGGTCGCCGCAGTAGCTTCAATCGCGCTGCTCGTCTGGCTGCTGAGCGGGAGTGAGCCACACCCGGTCAGCGAGGAAGACTTCCAGGCTGGGGCGTTGCCTACGCCGACGCCGGCACCCGAGCAGCGGGTCGTTCTCCTCTTCGCCGGTTCCGACGGATTGCTTCATCCCGAGCTTCGATCGGTGCCCCTACCCGAGGAAGTGTACGAGCGGATCCGCGTCGTGATGACGGAGCTGCTGGCTGGCCCCGAATCTACCTCGAACCTGGCCCCGCCGGTCCCATACGAAGCGTCACTCGACGCTGTATTCGTCGACAACAGCGGCCGCGCTTTCGTCGACATCACGGCCCCGCCGAACGAACTCGAGGGTTCGCGCATCGAGCTCATGCTCGCCTACGGAATCGTCAACTCGATCATTCTCAACTGCCCGGAGGTGTCGTCGGTGCAGATTCTCTTCGGCGGCCACGAGGTCGATTCGTTGACCGGACACCTCGATCTTTCCCGGCCGTTGGTGCTCAACAAGCGATTCATCGCCTCGTCCTGAGCTACTCCGTCGTCTCGAATGAAGAACCGAATAGCTGCCATCGACTCGGCGGCCACATCCGACCGGGTGGAGCTTCCGAAATTCCACATTCCTCAGTCCGATTTCGACTCTGCCCAACTGTACCCATATGCCACGCCAATGGAATTGAAGTCACCCCCGATGCGGGTGAACGCCCCGGTGCTGGCCGCGATTCGCAGTGAATGATTGCGACGGATTTGGATTGCCACAGTCGCACCGACGCGAGAGTTTCGCTGGAGGTCATCGCTCTCGACACCATTGACGGTGGTCTGACCACCCCACCAGAAATTGCCATCCACCGCCACCCACAACCCGGGCTTGATCAGATAGCGCGCGTGACACTGGGTCGAGAGGATCGGATCCTGCTCACGGGTGAGGCCTCCGAAGAAGTCCGTGTTGTCGGTGTAGAACCAACCACCAACGTAACCGTCGATCGCCCACCGATCCATCACCCGGACAAATCCGATCTCCGGCTTGAACGACCATCGGTTTGTGCCGATATTGATCAACTTCAATGGATCGTATTGTCCGGTCGGCGCCTTGACCAGCAAACTGGCGCCGATCAGAGTTCCGGGTCGGTAGCTCCGGAACTCCATTAGGCTCATGGCGGGCGCGCCGTAAAGATTGACGCCTACTCGAACACCCATGTCGCCGAGTCCGGAACGGTCCGCATACGCCTGTTCGCCGAGGTACAGACCTTCGAGGTGGCCGACCACGTAGGGCACATAGATCCCGATATTTGCCGATCGACCGGCGAAGTCGAACGTGCGGGCAAAGCCCAGACTCGAAAAGGTAATCTGGCCACTGGCGTCGTCGATCGGCCCCGATGGGTCGAACGCGAGATCACCGTCGTTGTATGCCGCCGTAAGGTTCACCAGGTTGACGCCATAGGGCGCCGGCGTGTAGGCCGCCGGCACCAGCTCCTGCGCCACGACGACATGTGCCAAGAGAGCCGACAGGCACATCGAAATGGCGACCGCTCCGTTCGAGAACGGCACCCGTTTCCGATTCTCCAATCCCGGCGACATCATCCGGAAGGATACCTCAGGAACCTCTGGAACTCGTTCGCCCCGCCACACCCCAATTTCGAAATTCGAAATTCAAAATTCGCCAAGGTCTATACTCCTCCCGACAAGGAGACGCCGATGCGACCCGACGGACGCCAGCCGCACGAGATCCGGCCGATCACTATCGAGCCCGACTTCATTCGCTATCCGGAAGGCAGCGTGCTCTACCGCGCAGGAGACACCGTGGTCCTGTGTAATGCCAGCTTGCTCGATCGCACCGCGCCTTTTCTTCGAGGCTCGGGCGAGGGCTGGGTGACCGCGGAGTACGCCATGCTGCCGCGTGCGACCGACACCCGATCGGAACGCGAGGTCAAGAAGGGCCACCCGAGCGGTCGTTCGCAGGAGATCCAGCGCCTCATCGGAAGATCCCTGCGCGCCGCCGTCCGCCGTGACCTGCTCGGGGAGTGCACCATCGCCCTCGATTGCGATGTCCTCCAGGCCGATGGCTCGACCCGTACCGCTTCGATTTCGGGCGGTTGGATTTCCCTTGTATTCGCACTCGGTCAAATGCAGGAGCAAGGGCTTCTCTCGGAGTGGCCGCTGACCCACCAGATCATCGCCGTCGCCGTCGGGCTGGTGAACGGCGAAGCGAGGGTCGACCTCGATTACGGCGAGGACTTCGATTGCGACGTCGATCTCAACCTCGTGTTCACAGGCGACGGCCGGTTGATCGAAATCCAGGGCACGGCCGAGGGCGAGTCATTTTCTCGTGAGCAACTCGAGTCACTTGTCGACGTGGGATGGCGGGGCGCGCAGCAGGTGGCCGCCAAACAGAGGGAGGTCGTCGGACCGAGGTTGGAGGTCCTCGGATTGACGCTGCCATAGGCAGAATTCGGAATTCGGATTTCGGAATTCGGAATGCCCGTCGTACCAACAGTAAGGCCGGGGGTGGGCGGGAATTCAGAATTCCGACTTCAGAATTCCGAATTTCCATCCTCGGGCGCGAACAGTTCCGATTGACACCCCAATCCGCCGACCCCTATACTCGCTGTCCGCCATTTGGCGATTGATCTTTGCAAACAGTGAGTGGACTCCCAGTCGGGGTGTAGCGCAGTCTGGTAGCGCACCTGCCTTGGGCGCAGGGGGTCGGAGGTTCAAATCCTCTCGCCCCGACCATATGACTCCAATACCCCGCTCTGGACACCTCCGCCTGTAGCTCAGCTGGATAGAGCAACGGACTTCTAATCCGTAGGTCAGAGGTTCGAGTCCTCTCAGGCGGACCAATACCGCATCACGAAATTGTGGTGGGCGTAGCTCAGTTGGTAGAGCACAGGATTGTGGCTCCTGTGGTCGTGGGTTCGATCCCCATCGCTCACCCCAGATATTTGCGCCCGTAGCTCAGCTGGATAGAGCGATAGCCTCCGGAGCTATAGGTCATGGGTTCGAATCCCGTCGGGCGTACCAATTGTCCTTGGCCTCCCATTCCGGGAGGCCTTTTTTGGGTCGAACACACCGTCGGCTGCGGCATGTGGCCGTAGCCGAGGGGGTCTTCGAGAGGGAGGATGGGAGGTCTTTTCGCTCGAATCGAATTGCGCGTCGCAGCAGATGCATCATGAAAAATGCGGGTTAGACTGACACGGGGCGAAGCTGGAGGTGCTGCGGGTGTCCGGAATCATGGCATGGGTCAGCGAATACGAGGGCCTCCTGCAGTGGCTTGGAGGCCTGTCGCTACTCCTGTTCGTGGCGACCTTGGTCATATTCCCGCTGATCATCATTCAGCTGCCGGCTGATTACTTCATCCGCGATTGTCGGGACCCTGCTTATCAGTCGCGGCGCCACCCCGCCGTGTGGTTCACTCTGATGGTGCTCAAAAACCTGCTCGGCGTGGCGTTGATCCTCGCAGGTCTCGCCATGCTGGTGCTCCCGGGCCAGGGCCTGTTGACAATCCTGATCGGGCTGACCCTGGTCAACTTCCCGGGCAAGTTCGCTCTCGAGCGCCGGATGGTCAGGCGCCCCCGGGTGTCGAAGACGCTGAACCGGATTCGCGCCAGAGCAGGAAAACCACCGCTCGAGATCCCTCCGTCCGACGATCAGTGCGACGAGCCAGGGAATGGGTCGGATTGATGAACAGTCTGCAGATGATCCATCTCCAGCCCAGGGCTCCTCGACGGGCATTGCCGGTTGTTGCCCTCTTGGCAGCCCTTGTGGCTTGGCAGACCGCCTGCATCGATGACGGTGGCCCGCCGCCACCGCCCGACATTCTGCTGATCACCATCGACACGTTGCGGGCCGACGCCCTTGCAGCCTACGGCGCGATTGACACCGTGACCCCGAATGCCGTGCGGCTGGCCGAAAAGGGTGTGCTCTACGAGGCCGCGACCACGCCCATGCCCTTGACCCGACCCGCGCACGCATCGATTCTTACCGGGTTGTACCCGGACCAACACGGGGTTTTGACCAACCATCAGATCCTGTCCGGCGAAGTGGAAACGGTCGCTGAGACCCTGCGCGATTTCGGATACCAAACTGGCGGCTTCACAGGTGTGGGACTGCTCAACCAGAGATCCGGCCTCGCCCAGGGATTCGACGCCTTTGTGGCGCCGACCGGGAAGAAGACGCCGCGCGCGAAGGAGGTGGTAGACCGCGCCGTCGCGTGGCTTCGCGGAGCCGATCCGGCAACTCCGCTCCTGCTCTGGGTACACGTCTACGACCCGCATCAGCCCTACAACCCGCTGCCCAAGTTCCGCCGCGACATCGACCCGGAACAGGAGCGCCGCATCCCCGACATCCGTTGGAATACGCTCAATCGGATCGCGAAGCAGAACGATCACGAAGTCCCTGGAGAAGTGCTGGACCTGGCCCTGGACTACTACCGTTTCGAGGTCGAGTACACCGATTTCTGGATCGGTCGCCTGATGCAGAACTTCGACCGAATTCGTGCATCGCGCCGTTCGATGGTGATCCTCACGGCGGATCACGGTGAGTGCTTCGAGAACGGCTACTACTTCGAGCATGCCGACTGCCTCGGCGAAGGGGCCCTGTGGGTGCCCCTGATCATCCGCTATCCGGACGGCGTCGGAGCCGGCCTCAGGGTGGAACGACGTGTCAGCAACCTCGACATCACGCCGACAATTCTGCACGAGCTGTCGATTCCGATCCGCGAGCGTCTCGCCGGCCTGCCTCTCCAGCGGGAGGGCAGCGGCGATCGGGACCGGACCGTTCTGGTCCGGCCACCCGAGGTCCACAACAAGGATCGAGTGCCGACGCGGCTTCGCGTCATCCGAAGGGTAGCCGGCGACCCGGTTGCTCCGGCGACCGATCCCCGCACTCGAGGGGTCGTGGATCTAAGGTGGAAGTTCCTGCGGACACCCGACACGGAACACCTGTTCCGGCTGCCGGATGAGAGGGTCAACAGGATCTCGACAGAGACGGACGCTCGCGATCGCATGTCGCGGGCTCTCGAGACCGAGATGCGGAGGTATCCGCCCGAGAGTATCGCCGAGGAAGACCTGGATCCGGAGACCCTCGAGGCGCTTGAGGCTCTGGGTTACGTGCGGTGACGCACCCTCACGAACGCCGACGCTGCCTGGGACCTGGAGTCGCGCGTTTCAGGGTCTGCAACAGCACGCGACCGGGCCCCGTCAGTCGGGTCATGAAGAATCCTTCGCCTCCGAAGGCCATCCGCCGAAAGCCGGCCACGCCCTGGATATCGTAATCAACGGACTCGGCGAAGGCCGCGAGACTGCCGGTCGATATCAGCAACGATTCACCTTCGGAAAGTTTTCGCTCGATGAAATCGCCAGAGCCATGCACCAACACCGTGCCCGAGCCTGAAATCTGCTGCAAAAAGAGCCCGGCACCGCCAAAGAATGCCGCGCCGGCCCGCCTGGAGACACGGACATCGATATCGACCCTGGGCCCAAATGCACAGACAAACGATCCACGGGTCGTAATCACAGGCCCCTCATCGAGGTTCCAGGCGACAATCTTCCCGGGTTGGTTGGCTGCAAGGGTTGCGCGCTGCCCATCGGCGGAGGCTGTGACTGAAATCAGAGCAAGCCCCTCACCCGACATCATGCGGCGCATCGCACCGCTCGCCCCGCCCGGGATCTTGAGCGTCCATCCGAGTCCGGGATCCATGGCGACTATAGAGCCCTTGCTCGCCCAACAGGTTTCGTCGTTCTCCATCACCAAATCTGCAACCTGGGCCAGTTCGCCGTGGATGGTGTACTGCATTCGCTTCCCCCTGGGTTCATCGGGCCACAACAGATCAACCGCTGCCTGATCGTTATACTCCGCCCGTCGGAGGGTATTCCAGTTGTGATCAGTCCTGAACCTTTCGAACGATATCTCTCGGTACTGGGAATCAAGCAGGGGGAACCCACCCTGGATCGCCGCGTGCTCACCGAGTCGCCTCCGAACGGAGCCACGACCAGAACCCTCGCCAACAGGTCCGAGCTCGCCGCAGCGATCGAGTACCACTGCGGTATCGAATACGAGATCGTCCTCGAATTGATCGCCGATGTCGCCCGCGAGAGCGACATCTACAGCTGAATACTGCGCGCCGCGCTCTTCCTGGCGAGACAGATCAACTGCGAATATGTAGAATCACCGAACCTAAAGGCAAACGTGAACCAGAACGACTCGACGAAAGGAGGAGTCAGATATGAAGGGTCTCATGTGGCTGGGGGTGCTCGGGCTCGTGTTGCTGTGCCTGCTCTGCCCCTGGTGTCGAGCTCCGGCGATTGAAGATGACGTACGGAGCGCTGCAACGTCGTGTGCGGTAGACGCCGGGCTGGATCCCGCAATGATCTCGGTATCCGGTCGCGACGTCACACTTTCCGGCACGGTCGCATCGGAGGCGGTCGCCCAAAGTCTCACGAACTGCATCGATGAGTTCGAAGGCACTCGCAAAATCAATAATGAGCTGACGGTCCTGGTCCCCGGCGCTCTCGGGTTTCAGACTCGGTATGGTGACGTGACGATTTCGGGTGTTGCGCCGACAGCCGAGGTGCGCAGCGCGATCATCGACGAAGCGGTTGCCCTGTGGGGGGCTGAAAATGTTACAGACAGGCTCGAGGCCGACCCGACCCGAACCGTCGGCGGTTGGACAGACGACGACTTCGCGCAGTTCCTGGCCGCTCTGCACCATTATCGGAAAGACCTCGACATCGAGCTGACGAATGGTCAGGCGATCATCTCAGGCACGGTTCTGAGCGAACTCGCGAAGGAACGGGTGCTGGGTGGTGCCACCACCCTCCTGCCCGAGTTCGAGATTGTCGACCGGCTGACGATTCGCGAGCCGACTGACGATCGCGAAGCGCTCCAGGCCAGCCTGGACACCCTGCTTACCGGTAAGACGGTCGAGTTCGAAACCGACAGCGCGAATCTGACGGCACAGGGCCGAAAGGTCCTCGACGAGGTCATCACCATTTTGCGCAAGTACCCGGGCCGGGTGGAGATATCAGGCCACACCGACTCCACCGGCCAGATGGACCACAATCTCGATCTCAGCCGGCGCCGGGCGGAGGCCGTCAAACGGTACTTCGTGGCCAAAAGAATCAAAGAGTCCCGGTTCGAAACCTTTGGTTACGGACCGACGCGCCCCATCGCCTCGAATCAGACGGACGAGGGGAGACAGAAGAACCGTCGAACCGAGTTCCAAGCTCTCAAGGAGGACTGAGCCATGACTTATCTCATCACTCAAATCATCTTGTGTCTGCTTCTCGCAGCCCTCCTCGGCGGCATCATCGGCTGGGCGCTGCGATCGATGTCCTGCCAAAAGAAAATCGCCGAGATCGAATCGATGTGGGCCGACAAGCTCGAAACTGCCAAAGCGGCCGTCGCAGCACCGCCAAAGCGCGATGATCTCAAACGGATCGAGGGCATCGGACCGAAGATCGAGGGCATGCTCAACGACAACCGGATTTTCACGTTTGCCGACCTCGCCAACTCGCCGGTCGACAGGCTCAAGGGGATTCTCCGTGGCGGAGGCGACCGCTACAAGATGCACGATCCCAAAAGCTGGCCCGATCAGGCGAAGCTCGCCGCCGAAGGCCGGTGGAATGAACTCGAGGAGCTGCAGGAGCTCCTGCTCGGCGGTCGCGAGAGCTGAGATCTCACCCTTCGTAGCTGGTGAAGTGGTCACATCAATCCCACCCGCCCGATGATTCCGGGCGGGTGGGCGACCCGGTCCCGGTGACATGGATCTCGGCACCAGATGCGGATGCTGAGTTAGAATGTCCGCCGCATGACCCGCCTCTCCCCGATTTCAGAGCACCACAGCGGCCTTTCCCCCACCCACGCGATGATTGGCATCCTGGCTGCGCTGCTCGCGCTGACCGGCTGTTACACCAGTCACCTGCGGACACCGTATGAGGATGCTGCAGGTGTGCAGGAGAGGCAGTCGTTCGACACCTCACCGCCGTTCAGGTACGAGAAAGCCGAGCTGCCATTCACCAACCACGTTGTCGGCCAGGGGGCCACGGCCAACTACGAACTGCGACTGCTCGAAATGCCCTCGTTCGGAGACAACGGCCAGGTGGGCAACCGTGTCACCGCCCGCTACTACCGAAGCAGGCTGGCGGGCCCGCGCCCGCTTGTGATCGTGATGCCGATCTGGGGCACGTACACCTACCCTCCGAGGAAGACCGCAGCGAGCATCCAACGGCTCAGCGAGGGCGCTGTGCACGTGCTCTACGTGCAGGGCGACGACTACCTCGCCGACTGGACCGGGCTGGTCGCAGCGGCCGACAAGGACGAGTTCTTGGACCTCTGGCGGCAGGCGGTCGAACGGCAGAAGAGCGTCATGATCAACGTCAGCCGGCTCATCGACTGGGCGGAGCAGCGCCCGGAAATCGACGGAGAGCGAGTCGGCCTGATCGGCTTCAGCCTGAGCGCGATTGTCGCCGGCGTCATCGCCACCCAGGAGCCGCGGCTGGCCGCGGTTGTGACGGTCATGGGCGGAAGCCACCTCGAGACCGTCATCGCCACGTGTGACGGCAAGCGGGCCCGGAGCGTGCAGGCCAAGGCAGCCATGAGCTTCGGCTGGGATCGGAACGAGCTCGAATCTCGGCTCGAACCGATTTTCGGGGTACTGGATTCCGCCAACTACCCGAATCGGGTCGATCCGCGTCGAATTCTGATCATCGACGCAAAAAAGGACAAATGTGTGCCCGAAGTGTCGCGGGAAGACCTCTGGAAGGCGCTCGGTAAACCCGAGCGCATCACTCTCAACTATGACCATGCACCGGCATTTCTCGCGATGACGCCGGTCGGCAACAACTGGCTTCGTCGACAGATCTGGGACTTCTTCGAGGCAAGGCTCCTGGAGTGAACGCCCTCCATCGAATCGAGCCGGGCCGGCGACCTCCGGCCCTGCCTTACCCCACTTCCTCTCGGTATTTCTTGATCTCCGCCAAAAGCTGGTCGGCTTGTTCTTTCACCTTCGGGTCATTGGTCCTTTTCTTGAGCGCCCTGACGTCGCGCTCGACTCCTGCGACGGTCTGGATTGCCGCTTCGGCGTCAGACGTCGTGTCGAGGCCGCTCAGTCCGGCCGCGCGTCCCGCCTGACGATAGGCCTGGGCTGCACGCCGGAATTCACCCTTGAGACGGTTGAGCTCCCGCTCCTCGTCGCTCATCCCGCCACCCGGTTTGAGGCTGAACTCACCGGTCTGAAAATAGTTGAACGCCAACAGACCGACGACGACGACAACTGCGATTGCTATGAGGTTCTTCACGCGCGCTCCCTCCCCGGCAGGCTGTTCGCACTCTGCCTGTGTCGGCATCTCCTGCTCCATTGTGGCACGGCGAACGCCAGCTGTTCCCCCTTCGATCTGGCTGAGTCGCAACTTCGTCCCTGTTCTCGGGTATTGTTCGGAATGGAAAGATCATTGCTCGGTACCGGTCGAACGGGAACCGGGTGGCACTGGAGGTCCTTCGCATGCCCAGGAAACGCGGATTGAGCCACCTTTCGTCAGTATTGACCTTCGCGATTGCGGCGGCAGCGTGTCTTCCGACATCCGCACAGCAGGAACGCCGTACCGAACCGTCATCTCGCGAGGTCGCTTCACGGGGCGAACTCAATGTCGACGAGCGAAGCGTTACCGCCCTCTTCGAGGAGGCCTCGCCATCGGTCGTTTACATCACTTCGGTGACCCTGCGCCGTGACTTCTTCCGCCTCGACGTGATGGAGATTCCAAGCGGTACCGGCTCCGGCTTCGTTTGGGACGATCGAGGCAACATCGTCACGAACTTCCACGTGATCCGTGACGCCTCCCGTGCCGAGGTGACTCTCGCCGATGGCAGCACCTGGGAGGCGAGCCTGGTCGGCTATGCGAGGGAGAAGGATCTCGCCGTCCTCCAGATCGAGGCTCCCCGGAGCCTGCTCAGTCCGATCCCGATCGGCACCTCTTCGGACCTCAAGGTCGGCCAGACTGTTCTCGCCATCGGCAACCCGTTTGGATATGACCATACCCTGACCACCGGCATCGTGTCCGCCCTCGGTCGAGAGATCAAAGCTGTTGACGGCACTCCTATTCGCAACGTGATCCAGACCGATGCGGCGATCAACCCAGGCAATTCCGGCGGCCCCCTGCTCGACAGCGCGGGCCGATTGGTCGGCGTCAACACCGCCATCGTCAGCCCTTCCGGAGGATACGCGGGAGTCGGTTTCGCAATCCCGGTCGACACAGTCAACTGGGTCGTCCCCCAGCTGATCGCCTACGGCAAGGTCAGAAGGCCATCCATCGACGTGGAGTTCGCCTCGGACTACATCGTCGAGCGGGCGGGCATCGTGGGTGCAGTCGTGATTGCGGTCGTGGAGGGAAGCGACGCCGAGCGAGCCGGCATTCGGCCCGCCTACCGGGACCGCCGCGGACGGGTGGTGGTTGGTGATGTGATTGTGGCGGTGAACGGCGAACCGGTCGCTTCCGCCGGTGAACTCGACCTCGTCCTCGAATCCTACAAGGAGGGCGACATCGTTACCGTGACGGTGGATCGTGAAGGTCGCAAGAAGGATCTACGGATCAAGCTCGGCGCCGCTCACTAACCCGCATTATTCATGAAGCCTCTACTGCGGGGTTTATCCCGCCCCTGTAACTGAAATCGACAGGGCTCCTGTAGCACCATATATGCCGCCCTTTTCAGTCTGACAAAAACGTGTTGACGATCGGAGCGACACGTTCCGGATGGGTCAGGTGGACGTGATGCCCGCCGGCGACCTCGACCGTTTCGAGTTCTGAGATCACTGCCAACCGCGCCCTCACGATGTCTTCCGGGAATGGCCAACCCTGGAGCGCCCGAACGGCCAGCACCGGGCACTCAATAGCCGCCAGAAAGGCCAACACCTGATTCTCCGTCAGGCGAGTGCGCGAGCGTGCCCGAATTCGCGGATCGTGGGTGAAGCGCACACCACCCTCGACCTCTTCCGATCCACGCTCGACCAAAAGCCGGGCCGCCTCGAGGTCGAGATCGGAATCCCGCATCCTGGCCTGGATCGCTGAATCGCGATCCGGGAAGATCTTCGGCGAGGCTGATACCGAACGGGCTTCATCCTCGACCGCCAGCGCGAGCTGCGCCGGCGCTTTGGCTGCCTCGGCGGCGAGCGGGCCCGCACCTTCGAGCAGGACCAACCGGCGCACTCGATCGGGAAAGGCGCCGGCAACCAGCGTCGAGATGCCGGCGCCCATCGAATGGCCGATGAGCGCGAAGGTCTGCCAGCCGAGAGCATCTGCGACCGCCACGATCTCGGGTGCCCAGTCGATGAAATGGTGGACCACACTCTCGTGACGGTGCGGAGAGCGGCCATGTCCCGCCAGATCCAGCGCCACCAAATGCAGATCCGGTAGCAGTGGGGCCAGTCGCTCGAAGCTGGCGCTGTTGTCGAGCCACCCGTGAAGCGCCAGAACCGGTTGACCGGAAGCAGCACCCCACTCTCGAGCGGCGAGGCTCAGATGCGGCAGTTCGATCATGAGATCGCGTGCAGTCACCGATGATCTCGATAGATGCGGAGGGCGAAGGCCCCTGCCGGTAACGAACGAAACTCGTCGACATACTTCAACATGGCCGTCGGCACCTCGTCCAATGATGGCAGCGGCGATCCGTAATTCCGCGGTAACAGAACCGGGGCGCTCAACGCTGCGAAGGTGAGATCAGCGGCGGAGAACCCGTCACCGACGAGATAGCGCCGTCCGTCCGAGAGCATCTCATCGACGGTGGCAAACACCTCTCGAATCACACCCAGGGATCGTTCGGCCCCCTCGTCGTCAATCCGCATGCCGACCCGCATGAGCTTCTTGATGACCGGGGCGAGCATCCTGAAGGCCACCTTTTCGAGGCCGCCAACGCCCGGCATCACGGCGGCGAAGAACAATCGATCGTCGTCCAAAAGATAGTGGTAGGCGAGACGGCGCGAGTGCGGCCCGAGCCGGGTATCGAAAAGCTCTTCCAGCCTCCGAGCTTCCTCAGAAAGTGTTGGGTCGTCGAGATAGGGTCGCCATCCTCCGGGATGCTCCAGATGGATGTATTCGATGATATCGGTGGAATCCGGATACACCTGACCCCCAGCCACCAGCACCGGCACCGTGTTCCGGCCGCCAGCCAATCCTGTCGCCACGCGGTGAAGGAGGGGCGTGTGCCCATTTTCTCGATATCCGACCTCGGCACACTCGAGCGCCCAGCGGGCCTTTTCGCAATAGTGGCTCGGCGTAATCGTGATCAGTCGGCACTCGGCGGCCATGAGTGCAGGATACAGGATGCCGGGTTCTCGATGCTCGATCCTCGATGCTGGATGCTGGATATATCCAACCCCGACTTCCCATCCCGACTTATCGATGGGAGGGCAGGCGGATCGAGTATCTAGCATCGAGCATCCAGGATGGGTGTGTGGCGATGTGGGTCGCAGGCGGCGGAACCCGTGAGAGGGCCACCCAGTCAATTCCCGATTTTGAGTCTTGAGTTGCCCCCTACCCTCCCGCAAAGTTCCCGGAGGTGAGGGTGGAAACTCAAAACTCATGACTCTCAACTCAAAACTGGGCGGAGGGGCGGGTAGAAAAAAGCCCCCTTCCGCTGGGAGGTGGGTCGCGGAAGGGGTCGAATGGTGACCGAGCCGGCGCCCGGAAACCTCAAAGTCGGTTCTCTCTTCAGTCCATCTGTTTTCTCAAGATCGCCGGAATCTCGTAATCGTCGGTCTGGTTGATGCCGTACTCCGAATTTGGTCCGCCGGGCACGAGAAAACGACTCGTCCGGGCGGGAGTGCTTTCCTCGAAGACATCCTGTGCGGTTGCCTGCACCTTGTTCGCAGGTATCTGTACGCTGTCGGGCACGCCCTGGAAGCCGGTCGCGATCACCGTCACGCTGACACAGTCCTCGAGCTCCGGATCGACCACCGCACCGAAAAGGATCTGCGCTTCCGAGTCGGCGCCTTCGGTGATGATCTCGGCCGCTTCGTTGATCTCGTTCAGGGTCACATCGTCGCCGCCGGTGATATTGATCAGCAGACCGCGCGCACCTTCGATCGAGGTTTCCTCGAGCAGGGGCGACGCGATCGCCTGCTGAGCCGCTTCGACCGCCCGATGCTCTCC
>JAJDNM010000050.1 GCA_022340665.1 Acidobacteriota bacterium
ACGCGTCCCGCCGAGATGAGCGGGTGGCCCTAGGCCACCCACCCGCCCCCTTCGACCCCCATGGCTAGGGCCACATGCCGCTCCCTTCGGCGTGATGACTCGCGGCCTTTCGGCTCTGTCCTGAGGGCTTCGCCGTGACGAGTTGGCCGCGGCGTCACGTCGTACCCAGTGGTGCCACTTGAGTTTTCCCTGGAACTTCCCTGGACAATCCCGAGGACTCTGGAAAATCCCGGCACTAGATTGCCTCCATAACCAAGAAGGAGGCGAAATATGGATACGAAATCTCATGGTCGGTTTGTCGGAGCACTGGTGGTGTGCGGCCTGGTGGCTGCAGTCTGGGCGGCGCCGGCCGCGGCCCAGAGCGATGTCCTGACCCAGGGAAATCTGCCCGGCACCTTCGGGTTACGCTTCGGGCCGGATGGCAACCTCTACGTATGTTCCATGGCCGGGATCGCGGTCCTCGACGTCAACCTCGGACAGATGGTGGACCTGATCGGTCCGGAGCGCGGAGTGAACGGCCCGGAGGACGTGAACTTCGGCCCTGATGGCTCCATGTACTGGTCACAAATGTTCACCGGCGAGATCGGACGCATGACGCCGGACGGGACTGTGACCATGCAGATGATCGGCTTCGGCGTCAACTCGATCGTTTTTTCAGCGGATGGACGAATGTTCGTGACCGAACCCTGGAACACCGACACGCTGTACGAAATCGACCCGACGTTTGACGAGCCACCCGAGCTGATCGCCCAGGGCCTCGGCGGCCTCAAGAATCCCGAGTTCGGGCCGGATGGCCTGATGTACGGCGCGTTGATGATGCAGGCACAGGTGGTGAAGATCGACGTAGGTGTGGTGCAGCCGATCGTGGAGACGATCGCCGACGACATTCCCGGGCCCTTCAACGTCAAGTTCGGGCCGGACGACATGCTCTACGTACTCGAGCGCACCGGTTTCACGGTGCAGCGCATGGATCCTGCTACCGGTGCCCATTCGACCTACGCGGAGCTTCCGTTCGGGCCTGACAGCATCGCTTTCGCTCCCACCGGGGCCCTGTTCGTCACCAGCTACAGCGATGGCCTCGTGGCGGTGGTCATGCCCGACGGCAGTGTTCAGACGGTCGTGCCGGGTGGCCTGACCCTGCCCTCGGGGATCTCGGTCAAGCAACGGGTTGACGGGGAGTCGGTATTCGTGGGCAATCTGTTTTCGTTACACGAGTACGATGGCGCTACCGGCGAGATGCTGAGTATCGATCGGTTCCACTTTCCGCCGATTGGGTTTGGCGGCGCCCTGTCGGTCGCGAATGCCGGAGAAAACCTCGTCCTGACCAACTTCTTCCCCACCGGACGCGTGCAGGTTTGGAGCCCGGACACCGGCGAGGTGGTCACGGACAGTTTCGACTTTCCCGTAGTCGTAAACGCCATCGCGTTCGGTGACGATCTGATCGTCGTCGATCTGGGTATGGGCGAGGGCGAGGCGCGGGTAGTTCGGGTCGGAGAAGGCGGAACGACGGTGCTCGCGGACATCACCGATGAAATAGTGCTCCCCCTCGGCCTTGTCGCCAGAGACGACGATCTGTGGGTGGGCGACTGGTACACCGGCGTGGTGTGGCAGCTGATCGCCGGCGGTCAGACGCTGGCGACACCGATCCCGGCGGCTACCGGGCTCAGCGGGCCCGAGGGATTGGCATTTGATCTCGACGGGTCGCTGCTCGCGGTCGAGGGAACAGCCGGCCGTGTGTCGCGCATCCACCTGGAATCCGGCGCGGTCACCCCTGTGGTGAGTGGTCTCGAGCTTTCAGCGAGCGGGGCCGGTATGCTGCCGCCGTTCTCCACCTTCAACGGGATCGCGGTGGGGCCGTCGGGGGCACTCTACGTGACCGGCGACCTGGGTGTGAAGGTCTACCGGCTGGTGCCACAGAGGTTGTACATTCCGGGGGCCGCCAAGGCCGGAGGCGCCAACGGCAGCCGCTGGACCACAGATCTTGAGATCATGAATTGTGGCTCCGAAACGGCATCCTATACGGTGGATCTCCTTGTTCGCGGGCAGGCGAATCTCTCTCCGGGTTCGGCGTCTTTCGAGCTGGCGCCGGGCCATGCGGTGAGGTACGCGAACGCGCTCGACAGTCTTTTCCACACCAGTGGCGCTGGCACCCTGAGGGTCACCTCTGTTCGCGGGGACCTCATCGCATCGGCCCGTACCGCGACCTCCGAGGGGGGGTCTTCCCATAGTGTGTACATCGACGGGATGGATGCTGCGACCGCTGCCGGTGCGGGACAAAACCGGCACCTGACCCAGCTGCAGAATGACGATGCGGCCCGCACCAATATCGGTGTGGTCAACGCATCGGCGACTCCAATCTCGGTTGATGTGAGGTTTTTCGCCGCCGATGGCGTCTTTCTCGCCGAACGCCAACTCGAGGTCGAGCCGTTCGAATCGCGTCAGATCAACGACGTGTTTTCGAGCCTTGATTCGACGAAGGCGCTCGACGAGTTGCACGATGCGTACGCGGTGGTCGGCTCCTCGACGATCGGAGCGGCGTTTTTCACCTACGCCTCTGTTGTAGACAACAAAACCAATGACGCAATCTTCGTACCGGGCCGATAGGAATTGATGGCGGACCCGGGCCTTGCGCCCGGGTCCGCCTCTTTCCGGGGGGATGGATTGTGCGTGGGCGACGGCACTCCGGTCGGAAGGTCGCGGGCATCGGCGGCGTGGTGGTGCCTTTCCCGGCGAACCGAGCGTCGGGAAGAGACTACAATGGGGCCGCCATGCAAACCGAGACAGCACATTCGGCGGAGCCGATCGGGCCTTTCCGACTCGGCGCCTGGGAAGTGAGACCGCGCCGCAACGAGCTGAAATCCGAACAGGAATCGCGGCACCTCGAGCCGAAGGCGATGAATCTGCTCGTATTCATGACATCGAACGCCCCGGAGGTCGTGTCGAAGAATGCCATCATCGACGCTGTCTGGGAAGGGCGCATCATCTCCGAAGGGACACTCACCAACACCATCGCCGAACTTCGCCGAGCGCTGGGCGACGACGCTCGCCACCCGCGCTACATCGAAACCATCCCCAAACGCGGATATCGTCTGGTAGCGGCCGTCGAACCGGTCTCGTCATCGACCGGCGACGACGCGCGAGCCTCACCTCTGCGACGAAGGGCAATCTTGTGGTCCGCGATCGCGGCTGTCCTGCTCGCCATGTTGGTGGTGACGGCCCTCGTCGTGCAGACGCGAAGAAGCCCGCTCGACCCTGAACAGGTTCTGGTCGGGCCTTTCGTCAACCGAACCGGAGACCAGTCGTTCGATGCCATGGCACTGCTCGCGCGCGACCGGCTGGTGACCGAGCTTTCTGGGTCGGGACTGGTCCAGGCAATCCCGTCGAAGCTCGACGAGCCCGTCGACTCGATCGACCCACTGTGCTCCGCAGCGCGGCGTTCGGGGGCCGGGTTGGCGATCGGCGGCACGCTCTACCTTCACGAGGGTGAAATCGAGGTGCAGGCCAAGATCGTGGATGTGCAAGAGTCCGCTCCGCTGTTTGCCGTCCCCGCGACCATCGCCGACCAGGACAGGATATCCGAGGCTCTTGACCAGGTTGTCCAACGAACCGTCGGAGCGATCGCGACGCATCTTCGCGCCCACGCCCACCTCCAATTGATGTCCCACGTTCCGGCGTTCGAAGCCTATCAAGAGTTCATCACAGGTTCGGAGCTGTATATCGTCGATCCAATCGCGTCGATCAGCCATCTGGAGCGCGCGGTGGAGCTCGACCCCGAATTCACCTCTGCAAAATTTCGCCTGGCATCGGCGTATCGCTATGTGGGGCGCCGGGCGGACAGCGCCGAAGTGCTGGCCCGTCTCGACGAGCGCCGACCGGTTCTCACGGAGTTCGAGCGGCTCTGGCTCGACTACTTCTTGACGAGATCGGAAAACCGGCACAGGGATGGCCTGGCCCTGCTTCGGCGTATCGAGGACATCGTCCCCGATGACCTGGTCGTCCACCATCTGATCGGCACGCGGGCGTATGCGCTCAACCGACCGAGAGAGGCCATCGCCGCGATTTCGGCCATGTTCGGGGGCAAGGGATTCGACAGCTTCGCGCACAATCCGTTGACCGTCGGAAGTTTCCGGCGGTGCGCTATTTCCTACCACATCGTCGGAGATCACGAGGGAGAGCTGCGAACTGCGCGCACCGGACTCGAGTATTTCCCGACGCACCACGATCTCCTGGTGGCCGAGGCACGCGCACTGGTCGTTTTGGGTGACGACACCGGTTTTGAAGAGGTTGTCGCCGCGGCCCTGTCCACTCCCACGGGCCTGACGCCGGCGAACCTGTTCATCGAGGCCGCGGCCACTGCACGGGCCCACGGCCGTCCCAATTTGGCCCGCAAGCTCGCCCACAGAGCCCTCACCGTGCTCGACGACCGTGCCGATCCGAACGAAATCATCGTCGAGGGTTGGCTGCGAGCCCAGGCCCTGGTGCTGGCCGACGAACTAGATCGGGCGCAGGCGGTGCTCGAGACCGTTCGTTCGATTCAGGATAGGGGGACCGCCTTCCAGTCGCTCGGGGTCGAAGGATGGCTCGGTGCAGTGGCGGCGAGAAGGGGTGATCTCGAGACGGCCCACGCCATCGAAAGTTCACTGGCAGGGCTCGAGGGACAGCAGCTGAGGGGCTGGCCGGCCCACTACCGCGCGGCCATCGCGGCCTGGCTGGGCGATCGTGACCAGGCGATGGAGCTGCTGAGCCAATCCCGCGCCGAGGGGTGGGGTTCGTTCGACTACTTCCACGATATCCACCGGGTCCTCTTCGAACCGCTCGAGGGGATGGAAGATTACGAGTCATTGTTGCATCCCGACGCGTAGAATCTGACGAGCTTCATCGTTAGCGGGATCGCCGCGGTCATCCAGTAACTCGCAAGCCAGGTCTTCTCGCCGGACCGGCCTGCACACGTCGTTGCGGTTACCGGGAGCGCCCTACCAGGTTGGAGTCTCAGTTGGTAGTGTTTCACGCCTGAACGGCCTCTGCGGATCCGGCCAGTGACCGTCTCTCGCCCTGCGGTCGAGAACGAAGCCTGCCACGGCGTAACCGAGGGCGAAGCCGGCCTCCCCTTGACGCCAGCATCTGGACTCGAACTACGCCCTGGCAAGCCAATCTGTCATCTCGTACGACACATACCGAGCTCATGCGCCGATTACCTTGACAAGGTATACCTTTGAAAGGTATATTGAATTCGGGTGGCGATGCAAGGCTTTTCCAGCCGGGCCGTCGAGAGGTTCTTTGTTGAAGGGGTTGTCCCCAAACGAGCCGGTTGGGCTGGGGTTGCCAGGGTCGCTGCCAGAAAACTCGACATGCTCGATTACGCACACCAGTTGACGGATCTCATGTCACCTCCCGGGAACCGCCTGGAAGCTCTGAAGGGCGACCTCTCGGGCTTTCACAG
>JAJDNM010000051.1 GCA_022340665.1 Acidobacteriota bacterium
ATGAACTCGTCGTCGAAGAGTTTGGCCATCTCGGCGAAGAAAACGTCGAGAAATTCGTAGGTCGTTTCGATGATCGGATTCACGGTGGGGTCGAATATTCCCCAGCTCCGTTCGATCTCGTAGGGCCCGGGTGCACTTGCCAACTCCGGATAGGCCGTGAGCCAGGCGCTGCCGTGGCCGGGGAGATCGAATTCCGGTACCACGCGGATGCCGCGGTCGGCAGCGTAGTCGATCACGTCGCGGAT
Organism: Acidobacteriota bacterium; assembly: GCA_022340665.1. NCBI lineage: Bacteria > Pseudomonadati > Acidobacteriota > Acidobacteriota bacterium. The sequence goes on from JAJDNM010000051.1 coordinate 246, forward strand.
CTGGGCGCGGGTGTAGTAGTTGCCGTCCGACGCCTGCTCGTGAAGGCGCGGCCAGGCGAGGCTCTCGACCCGAAATCCCTGATCATCCACCAGGTGCCAGTGGAGGACGTTGAGCTTGACTGCGGCCATCCCGTCGAGGTTGCGTTTGACCACTCCGACCGGCATGAAGTGACGGCTCGAGTCAATCATGAGACCTCGCCACGGGAAGCGCGGGGTGTCGTAGATGGAGGCCTCCGGCACCGTGACGCCCCGCTCATCGATGGTCACCAGCTGGAGGAAGGTCTCGAGACCGCGCAGGGCGCCGATGTCGGTGGCCGCCTGGAGTGCAATGCCGTCTGCGGTGATGTCGAGCCGATAGCTCTCGTCCTCGCCGACCGAAAGTTCGCCCTCCCGAACCACTGTCACGACCATCGATGCCATCGATCTCCCCTCGAGGCGAAGGAAGGTGTCGTTGTCGAAAAAAAGAGTCGTGCGGTCCGAGAGCCGACGCAGCATTCGTTGTGCGGCGTTGCGAAGGCGCTGCGTGGATCCATTGCCTTCGATTGTCACCGTGAAATCTGCCTCGATCTCGATCGCTGCGTCCCCGAGCTCGAGCTGTGCGGGCACCGGCATCAGGTTGAGCGTTGGCGGCTGGCCTCCGGCGACGGTTGTCACGAAAAACGACACGATGACGGCGAGCGATGCGCGTTTCATATGTCCCCCGGAATCTGAGTTCACGGTTGTATTCTCTCCGACCCGGACGAACGATGCTACCGATCCGCTAGAATTCCCGAGACGGAAGGGGTCCCTGAAGATGCAGCTTGCCTCGATCGATTGGGTGGTGATCGCGATCTGCCTTGCGGCCGCGTTTGCACCTGCCGTCTTCCTCGCCCGCCGGGCGAGCAGGGGGACCGATGAGTTCTTCGCCTCGGGCCGCTCCGCGCCGTGGTGGCTGATTGGTACCTCGATGGTGGCCACCACGTTTTCTACCGACACGCCGAACCTGGTCACGGACTTCGTGCGGACAAAAGGAGTGTCCCAGAACTGGGAGTGGTGGGCCTTTCTGCTGACCGGAATGATGACCGTCTTCTTCTACGCCCGCATGTGGCGACGATCGGGCGTGCTCACCGATCTCGAGTTCTACGAGCTCCGTTACTCGGGCCGATCTGCCGCCTTCGTACGAGGCTTCCGCGCGGTCTACCTCGGCCTTTTTTTCAACTGCGCCATCATGGCGTCCGTAACATTGGCGGCAGTCAAAATCGCCAATGTGATGCTCGGATGGAGTCGGCTGCAAACGGTGATCATCTGCGGCTTGATTTGCATCGTCTTCTCGGCCATGGCGGGCCTGTGGGGCGTGCTCGCGTCCGATGTGATCCAGTTCATCATCGCCATGGTCGGAGTCTTCGTAGCTGCGTACGTTGCGCTATCACAGCCTGAAGTCGGAGGGTTGGCAGGGTTGGTGGCTCAGATCGATCCGTCGACCATGCGGTTGCTGCCGGATTTCTCGAACTGGAGTCTCACCCTGTCGGTACTGATCATTCCGCTCACTATTCAATGGTGGTCGGTGTGGTACCCCGGCGCTGAACCGGGAGGCGGCAGTTACATCGCGCAACGGATGCTGGCGGCGAAGGACGAAAAAAACGCGATGGCCGCCACCCTGTGGTTCAACATCGCTCATTACGCTCTCCGGCCGTGGCCGTGGATCATCGTGGCGCTGTGCTCGATCCTCGTGTTTCCGAACCTCTCCGACATTCAGGTCGCCCTGCCGCACGTGTCCGATGACCTGATCGGCAACGACCTCGCATATCCGGCGATGCTGACCCTGTTGCCGGCGGGGCTGCTCGGTCTATTGGTCGCATCGCTGCTGTCGGCCTACGTCTCGACCATGTCGACTCACCTCAACTGGGGCTGCTCCTACCTGGTGCACGACCTCTATCGGCGTTTTATCAGGCCCGAGGCCTCAGAACGCCACCTCGTGTGGCTCTCCCGGGTCATGACTGCCCTGCTGATGATCGTGTCGGGCGCAACCGTGTTCCTACTGTCGACCGCGGGCGAAGCGTTCCACCTCCTGCTGTCGATCGGTGCCGGCACCGGCCTGATATATCTGCTCCGGTGGTTTTGGTGGCGGATCAATGCGTGGTCCGAAATTGCCGCGATGGTTTCCTCGTTCACGATCGCGTTGATTCTCTTCATCGCCCGCAAGGGCGGGCTCGAGATGTCCTCCCACGCCGCTCTCGTATGGTCGGTCGCGTTGACGACGGTCGTCTGGCTGGTGGTGACTCTGGTCACCAAGCCAACCGACATCGAAACCCTCCGTCGTTTCTACCGCAAGGTCCGGCCTGCAGGCCCGGGGTGGGCGAAGGTGGCCGGTCCGGAAGAGGCGGAGGGCCCGACCGATGATCTCTCGCTGGCGTTCCTCGGCTGGGTTCTGGGCTGCACCTTCGTCTACTCTGCGCTCTTCGGGACCGGGGCCCTACTCTACGGCCATCCGCTCCAGGGAACGGTGTGCATGGCCGTCGCACTCGGAGCCGGCATCGGCCTGGCTCGGGTTGTTCCCAGGATCTGGAGGGCGAGCGATTGAACGGATTGGTGATCGAGCCGAGGGTGCGGCCGCCCCTCGATCCGGATTTCGTGCCCGCCGAGCTCTGGAACAGGGCGTACGAAGCGTGGGCTCAAATCGACCCGGCGGGTGAGCCGTTGGTCGTCGCCGTAACGCGGCCCGACGGTACGGTCTTCCGCCATCAGATGAGGATCCTCCCGCACGGGGGGGAAAACATTCCGATCAACTTCAAGTACGTGGAGCGCATCACCAAGCTCCTCTTGTGGCTCAAGGGAGGGTCAGGGATTGTTATCGGCGGGAATCCGGTGCTGGCGAAGGCGATCTCCGGCCTCTATATGCCCGAAGGAGCACGCTCATTCGATTGTGAAATGGTCGGCAGGCGCATTTTTCTCGAACCGATGAGCGTGACCTCATGTGGTGCCGAATTCGTACCGGACGAAAAGGTCCAGGCGATTCGCCTCGGAGGGCATTTCGAAGGATGCCGCATCGGGTTCGATCTCGGCGGGAGCGATCGCAAATGTGCTGCGGTAGCAGACGGCGAGCTCGTGCATTCCGAGGAGGTCGAGTGGAGCCCCTACTTCGAGTCGGATCCCAGCTATCACTTCGACGGCATCATGGACTCGCTTCAGCGTGCCGCCGCCCACCTGCCGAGGGTGGATGCGATCGGCGGCAGCGCTGCCGGGGTCTACGTCGATAACGAGCCGCGCGTCGGATCGCTCTTCCGTGGCGTTTCGGACCAGGATTTCGAGCGTGAAATTCGTCCTATTTTCAGGAGGCTCCAATCCGAAATGGGCGACCTGCCCTTCGATGTCGTCAACGACGGCGAGGTGACGGCATTGGCCGCTTCACTGGCCTTCAATGCGACCAATATCCTCGGCATCGCTATGGGAACCAGCCTTGCCGCGGGCTACTGCGACAGAGATGGACAGATCACCGGCCAGCTCAACGAACTCGCCTTCGTGCCTGTCGACTACCGGGATGACGCGCCGGTGGACGAATGGTCGGGCGACGTCGGATGCGGCGTTCAGTATTTCTCCCAACAGGCTGTAGCGAGGTTGGCGCCTGCGGCAGGTCTCGAACATCCGGACCACATTCCGCTCGCTGAGCGGCTGGCGGACATTCAGAGTCTGATGGAAAGAGATGACGAGCGGGCGCGCAGGATCTATGAATCGATCGGTGTCTACCTGGGCTATTCGATCGCATGGTTCGCGCGCTGGTACGAGATCGACAACCTCGTGACCCTCGGCAGGGTGACCTCGGGCGCAGGTGGGGAGATCATCATCGATTCTGCCCTGGAGGTCGTGAGGTGCGAGTTCCCTGAAATTGCCGAACGCCTGACAGTGCAGACGCCAGACGAGACGTTCAAGCGACATGGACAGGCAATCGCCGCCGCCAGCCTTCCGAGCCTATGACCTGGTCCTTCGCACGAGCTGATGAACTGTGCCGCGACTCAATATATGATGGGAGACGGAATCTCGCATCGGAGATGAGGGGGCCGGTTTGGGGATGCAGCTGAAAAACCCGAACGCTGACGTCTTTGTCCCCGACGGATCGACCGTCGCGGAGGCCCTCGCAAAGACCACCCATATGGCGGTGGGCGCCCACCAGGATGACATTGAGTTCATGGCGATGCACGGCATCCTGGAGTGCTTCCGGCAGGCGGATCGCTGGTTCAGTGGCATCACCGTGACCGATGGGGCGGGCAGCCCCAGAAGCGGGCCGTATCAGGACTACTCGGATGATGAGATTCGGAATATCCGGGTGGCTGAACAGCGCAAGGCGGCGCTGGTCGGAGACTACGCCTGTCAGATTCAGCTCGGCTTTTCGAGCGCCGCCGTCAAGGATGCGGGTAACGACGAGGTGGTGACCTACCTGAGGGCGATACTCGAAGGCGCAGCGCCGGACGTGGTGTACCTCCACAATCCGGCAGACAAGCACGATACCCACGTCGCCTGTTGTCTGCGTTCCATCGACGCTCTTCGCAGCTTGCCGGAAGACAGGCGGCCCACTCGTATCTACGGGTGCGAGGTGTGGCGAGGCCTCGACTGGCTGCACGATTCGGACAAGAAGATCCTTCGGCTCGATGACCGGGCCAACATCGCCCAGGCGCTGTGCGGAGTGTACGACTCACAGATCTCCGGCGGCAAGCGTTACGACCTCGCGGTCGAGGGCAGGCACCTGGCCAACTCGAGCTTCTTCGAAAGTCATGAGGTGGACACCGCCGAGCGGCTGGCCTTCGCGATGGATCTGACCCCACTGATCGAAAATCCTTCGCGTGACGTTGCGGATTTCGCGCTCGAGCTCCTCCGCGATCTCAAGGACGACATCACCGACCGCATCGTGAGAATGAGCCGAAGAAGATAGAGTTGAGAGTTCAGATTTGAGAATTTCCACCCAGGCTCCCGGCCAATTGGGCGGGCGGGTGAAAAATCTCAACTCTCAGTTCTCGACCCTCAATCCCGAACTCTCTCTGCCTTCAATTTTCGGCTTGGGTAGCAACAACGCGACCATCACCCATGCGTGGACGAGTGAATCAATGGTGATCTCCACGCCGTGGACCAATCGTACGATCGGTGGCAGCCAGGCAGACTCGATCATTGCGACGACACCGACCATCGCCGCCAGTGCGGCGCCCAGGCTGAAGACAAGGCTTTTTCTGGAACTCGACCAGTGCGTCAGGATCGGAATGGTGACGAGGAGGAAGAGCAAGCTACGGGTCGAGACGGCGCCGAGGATGAGCAGCTGGCCAGGGACCTCAAGAGCGAACTCACCGCTCTCGTACGCATCGGCGACCAAGGGATAGGCGAAAGCCCCGAAGAAGTAGTAGATGAATGGGAAGGCCAGCCAGGCGACAGCGAAGCGCCACCACCACGACGACGCCGGTCGGTCAGAGAAGACGGTGGTCAGAACGGAACTCTCGTCCGGTGCCTTGAACAGCAGCACCGCTGCTCCCGCGATCAGGGCGCAGGGTATGAGGAAATACACAAGGTTCGCGCCAAAGCCGCTGGCAGTGGAAAAGACGGCGCCCTCGATCTGGTTGTTGATGCAGTACGAGATGTAGGTAAAGGCGAAGAGAACGAGCCAGCGGAATTCAGTCGAACCGCGGATTCCTCGGGCGAGCAGAGACACTCCCGCAGCCAGCACGAGAGCGGCGAAGTAGCTGAGGACCGGACGGTATTCCTGGCCCGGGAATTCTGGAAACTGAAATCCGACACGGTCGCAGGCCCAACCGGAGAAATTCGAGGCGACAAAGTAGACGAAGGCGACCACCGGGACCTTCCAGATGAAGTCCACGAGTTGTGATCCCAGGTGTTCAGTTTTCATTGTGCTCTTCCTTCAACAAACAAGCGCCGGTTCTCATGAATCTGCGACGGCGGGTACCGATTCGTTGACTTCGTGTCGAGCATTGGGGTCGAACAGCGCTACCAGGAGCCATGCGTAAACGAAGGCGTCACCGAGGATCTCGACGCTGTGGGTGATCCGCAGAACCGGTGGGAAGAAGGTGGTCGAGAGGAGTCCGATCAAGCCCATCATGGCGAATAATGTGATCGCCAGAGACCAGAACAGGCTGCGTCGCGATCGAGACCAGGAGACGATGATCGGAATCGTGACAGCAAGGTAGAGAGCGCTGCGAACCAATGCGACCGGGATGATGGTGGCGAATCCGGGCAGCGTCAGGCCGAAGTTCTGTGATTGATAGACGGGCACCACTATGGGTGCGGCGAGCATTCCGAAGAAAAGATAGATGACGGGGAAGGCGAGCCACGCGACGGCAACCCGCCAGAACCATTTCGAAAGTGGTTGGCTGGTGATCGCATTCTCGAGCACCGTTTCCATCCACTCGGGCTCGAATAGGCTGACGGCCGCCGCGGCGCCGAGCGCACAGGGCAGGATGAGGAACAGAAGCATCGTCACCGTGCCGCCATAGGTGGTGAATATGGCCGCCTCGATCTGATTGTTGAGGCCGAAAGCGACATAGGAGAAGGTCGCCAGCATGAACCAGCGCGCGACGTACGAGCCGCCGACACCGCGCGCGAGCAACGCCATGCAGAAAGCCATCAGGACCGCACCGACGAGGCTGAGAACGAATTCGTTTGACTGGTTGAAGGACTCCGGGAATGACGGCCACCGCAAATTGGTGGCTGTTATGACGGCACCGCTGATCATGACGCCGATGAAGTATGCGAGGGCAATCGCGGGAATCTTCCACAACCAGCCGACGACGGGGTGAAGGTTTTCTTTTTCCATCTGAGGACCTCCTCATTCCTTCTCGAGCTGTTCGAGCTCGCCAATGGCCTGTTCGGCCCAGATAACATTGCCGCGGGAGCCCTGGATGCCATGTTCGAGGGCAAGCCGCCCGCAGGGAGAAAGCTGTTCGCGCAGTTGGTCCCTGAGCCCTTCGAGGTGCTCAGCGTAGGCTTCTGACTCGGCACGAAACTCTCCGAGGAACCGCAGCGCCTGGCCGTATCCGATGCGTTCGATGAACGCGAAACGCAACATGATCAAGTCGAAGTGCCAGATCAGATCGTCATGCGTGACGGGTTTTTCGAGCTCGGCCCTGAGGACCGCGTCCCCCTCATCGGTGATCGAATAGACGAGTCGGGGGCGCAACGAATCCGTCTTGTCCGGTTCTCCGCGAATCCAGCCCTTCTTTTCGAGGCTCTTGAGGGCCGGGTAGATGGCGCCCGGGCTGCTGCTGAAGTTGCCCATCGGTGTTGTTTCGAAGATCTTTTTCAGGTCGTAGCCGGACTGGGGATGCATGGCGATCAGGCCGAGAATCGCGAGTCGCAGGGGCGTGAGAGAGATGTCTTCATTCATAATACGATTAGATATAATACTAATCGTATTATTTGTCAACCCCCCTTCAGAACTGGATTGTGATCCTTGCCGTGGGGGTCTTCGAGAGGGAGGGTGGACGGCTTAGGATCACTCAGTTCTGAAGGGGGGTCACGACGCCCGTTTCGGCGAAGCGCAGAGCGCTGAGCCGGGAGGGCGTCAGTAACCCGGTTCAAAACAAGAGGGCCGGGTGTTGACCACCCGATTTTGGCCGGGGGGTCACGACGCCCGTTTCGGCGAAGCGCAGAGCGCTGAGCCG
>JAJDNM010000052.1 GCA_022340665.1 Acidobacteriota bacterium
GGTCCCCGAGTACTTTCCGAATTCAGAAGAGGATCAGACGGTCAGGTTTTCCTTCATGTTCATGGAACGCGACGGCGCGAATTGGAGTGACTGGCAGTACGCCCACGGTCCGGAGAGCCCACCGGGAATGATCATCCCAAAGAGACCAGGGTAATTCGAGCCGGTCCAGTCAGGACGTCGACAACCCGCGCTGCACGGCGGGGCGCGCGGCAATGACATCGAGCCAGCGGCGAACGTTCGGGTAGTCCTCGATGTCGAGCCCGAATCGTTGGTGGTACCGGATCCACGGGAAGCACGCGATGTCGGCGATCGAGTACTCTCCGGCGAGAAACTCGGCCTCCTCGAGCTGGCGATCCAACACGCCGAAGATCCGCTCGGCCTCGGTGACGAATCTCTCGACCGCGTGCGGCACGGGCTCCGGCGCACGGTTGAGGAAATAGCCGGTCTGACCGAGAGAGGGACCGACCGCACTCGCCTGAAACATCAGCCACGGGATGACCTGCCACCGGTCGACCGGATTCTGCGGCAGGAGCTGGCCGCTCTTCTCACCGAGGTAGAGCAGAATCGCCGCTGATTCGAAGATCCGCAGCTCCGTGCCGTCCGGTCCGTTCCGGTCGACAATCGCCGGGACCTTGCCGTTGGGGTTGATGGCGAGGTATTCGGGCTTCTTCTGCTCACCCTCACCCAGGTTGACGGGGTGGAGCTCGTACTCGAGCCCGGTTTCCTCGAGCATGATCCGTATTTCGAATCCGTTGGGCGTCCACCACGTATAGAATTCGATCATCGGCGCTCCCTTTGGCTCACAACATACCCGACCCCTGTCACGCTTCCGATTCGAATCGCCTAACCGATGAAGGCACGTCGGCCAAACGGGTTCCCCCATCCAGCCACCCACGGCAAAACGGCCCGAGATGTCACACTCCCAGGGACTTCCCATAATCTTGTTGCCGTAAAGCCGTCGAGCCGTCCGGCCGCAGAGCCTTTTTGGGAGCGCTACAATGGCGGGCGGAATCGAGTAAAGGAGGCTCTCCAATGACCAAGAAAATCGGTGTCATTCTCTCCGGATGCGGCGTCTACGACGGTGCCGAGATTCACGAGTCGGTGGTAACGCTGTTGGCGATCGACCGTGCGGGGGCGGAGGCCGTGATGTGCGCGCCAAATACCGAGCAGCTGCACGTCGTCAACCACCTCACCGGCGAGGTCGAGGAGGGTGCGAGCCGCAACGTGCTGGTCGAGTCCGCGCGCATCGCCCGCGGAGCCATCCGTGACGTCAGCGAGGTTGCCGCCGACGAGCTCGACGGCCTCATCCTGCCCGGCGGCTTCGGCGCAGCCAAGAACCTCTGCAACTTCGCCATCAACGGCCCCGACTGCGAGGTCGATCCCGGCGTGGCGGACCTGGTGCGCGCCGTCCACCAGCAGGGCAAGCCGGTCGCCGCAGTCTGCATCGCACCGGCGCTGTTGGCCAAGGTCCTGGGAGACGAGGGACCGAAGCTGACCATCGGTACCGACGCCGACACGGCGGGGGCACTGGGCCAGATGGGGGCGGCCCACATCGAGTGCCCGGTCACCGAGTTCGTGGTGGACGAAGATCGGAAGTTGATAACGTCTCCGGCCTACATGCTGGCGCAGAGTATTTCCGAGGCGGCAGAAGGCATTGAAAAAACGGTCGCCGTGCTCGTCGAAATGGCTTGACCCAGCGTTGAACGTTTGAACGTTCAACGTTTGAACGTTCTACCAATACCGCTCGACGAACACGTGCCCGGGATTCTTGCGGCTGTGCTCCATGAAGCCCTCGCCGGCGAGAACCGCCACCATGTCGTCGATCATCGCCGGGTTGCCGCACAGGAAGACCCGGGAGGATTCCGGCGTCGGACGGTCGCCCCAGGCTTCCTCGAGGTCATCCCCCAGCCACAGGTCCTGGACGTATCCCGCCGGACCCCCCCAGGGCACCGGCTCCTCGGCCGGCCGACTGATGATCGCCCTGTAGGTAAAAGACGGATTTTCCCTGTCCATCACGACGAGCTCCGATTGGTAGCCCAGGTCCCACGAGTGTCGTGCACCAAGCAAGACGGCGATTCGGCGCTCACGGCCCTCCGGAAGCATGGTCCGGAGCATGCTCATGTACGGTGCGAGTCCGGTGCCGGTCGCGACCAGGATCAAGTCAGCGTCGTCCGGTGCTTCGTCGAGGGTGAATCGGCCGGTGATTTTGGGCCCCAAAAAAAGGCGATCTCCCGGCTGCAGGGCGAAGAGTCGTGGTGTCAGTGCGCCCGAGCGCACCAACGTGATGTAGAGCTCGAGGTACTCGCGGGCCACCGACGATGAGGCGATCGAGTAGGCGCGACGAATGAATCTCCCCGGCTTGTGTTCTTCATCGTCGGGATCGGCGAGCTCGCAGCGTGCCGCCTCGGGCGGCAGGCCGAGGACGGCAAACTGGCCGGGATTGAAGTCGGGAAGCTGCCACCCGTCGGGGGCGACCCTGATCACCATCAATCCGGGTGCGACCTCGATCCGCTGCTTGATGACCGCGTTGAAATCAGGCTTCGCCATCCACCTCCCTCCTGCCTTTGGCGACAAAAAGGGTACACTCTCCCGCGATGTTCGGCATCGAAACGATCTTCGAATCGCTCCCCCAGTTCCTCGCAGTGTGCCTGGTTCTGGCCGCCGCCGAGATGGTCTACGTGCTCCTCGGCTTCGGCGCCGGTCTGATCGCAGTCGGCTCCCTGGCGCTCCTGCTCCCCCAGTTGAAGGACGCCGTGGTGCTCCTCCTGCTGGTCAATCTTCCGGCCGAGCTGTACGTTGTTCGCTCATCCTGGCAGCGGATTTCGTGGCGTGCAGTTCTGGTGATCTTCATCGGCGTCGCGATCGGCGTTCCCGTAGGCACCTGGTGGCTCGAGCGGGGTGATCCGCGGTTTTTGCTCACCCTGCTCGGCATTTTCCTGGTTGTCGTCGGATCGGTATTCATCGTCCTCCGAACGCCACAGCGAGACATGGTACCGCGCTGGGCCGCAGCGCCGACGGGCGTGGTCTCGGGCGTGCTCACGGGACTCTTCGGCACCGGGGGGCCACCTCTGATCCTCTACTATCAGCTTTCCGGAGTCGACAAGGCAGCCTTTCGCGGCAACCTGATGGCGATCTTCCTGCTGATGACTACAGTAAGGGTCCCCTCGTACGTTGGGTTTGGTCTGGTCACCGTCGAAAGGCTGTGGTCGGCGCTAGCGGTGCTGCCAGCGGTGATCGTCGGAGCGGTGATCGGCAACAGGATCCACCTGCAGATCGAGGAGACTACATTCCGGCGCCTGGTCAGCGCGGCGTTGCTGTTGATCGGTTTGCTGTTGCTTTCCCCAATCGGACAATAGAACGTTTCAACGTTTAACGTTCTAACGTTTCAACGTGCACAGAGTGATCTTCCGCGCTGAGCGTCGAGCAGGCTCGATCGAGATCCTTCGCCTTCACGAAAAAATAGTCGGTATCGTAGGTGGACACCACAAAGATCGGGATCCCGGCTTCAGCCAGCGGTGCACTCAGCGAGGCCAGGACACCCGTCATCTCGAACGCCAGGGGGCCCTCGACCCGCAGACAGCGCCAGCCATGTTCCGCTTTGCCCCCCGGAAACACATCCGCCGCGGAACACACGATTGAGAGCTCTTGTTCGGTTCGAGTCACAGACAGCAGGCTCCGCGCCTCGACCTCCGGGAGCGGCGCGTCGGAGTCGAGGCGCCACACCGAGAACTCGCCCGGCAGAACGGTCAGATTCACTCGGTGATCTCGAGCTTTGTACCCGTCTTCAGGAAGTGATTGAGTTCCTTTTCCCAAACCTCCATGAAGCTGTTGAAATGTTCGTCGGTGAACTCCTCCAAAGCCCGATCGCCGTGGTCCGAGATCGAGGTATAGGCGTAGGTGATGTCGGCTGTGCAGGCGTCGTCGCCATCCGGATGGAGCGCTATCGTGATCTGGCCGATCACGACGGCCGGGATCACCTTGACGATCTCGAGATTGAAAGTTTCACGATCGTACTCGGTCATCAGCCAGAGGGCGTCCTCTGGAATGCCCGGGGTGACGAAGACGCAGCCCGGCTCAGCGACACCCGAATCCGACAGCACGAGCTTCGGTCTCCAGTCGTTGACCCATTCGGTCTCGCGCACGGGACACAGCAAGTCGAATACCACAGGTGGCGGGGCATTCAGATGTTGGGTGTAGCTGTGACTGACCCTGTTGGGTTTCTCGACCCGCATGAACCCTCCTCGATTCCAGCGATGAGCTTCAGAGCAAGGGTACACGGTCGTGCCTCGTGAGCAAAGTCCTGGTCTCCGCCAGGCTTCATCTCGAAGATGTTACGCCCAACGGATCAACTCCGATGTCGGGGGTCCGAAATCCCTCGTTCGCTACCCGGTGAACGAAATCCACCGCCTTCGACCGATCGCTCGTAAAACCGATTCCGAAGTCCCCCCCACCCGCACCACTCGGCTTGTAGCGGACGCCACAGTCGATCGCGGCCTCGCGCAGCACTCGGTGCTCGTGCGAGAGTATCGGCATGTCGATCGCTACACCGAGCTTTTCGAGAGCCTCCCAGAAGTCATCCACGGAGTCGAGGAAGGCCTCGGGATCCCCGGTGACAAATGCCGAGGCTCCCGCTGATGACACGGAGCCAAGGTATTCGAGCACTGGATTGAGAACGCTCGGCGCCTCCTCGCGACGGACTCGGAGCCGGTTGAGAAAATCGCCCGTGCTGGCGGAGCGTCCCGTCCATACGAAGACCATGCGCAAATCTCCGGGCAGATCGACGGGAGATGCGTCCGCCACCGATCCATCGACGGCGAGCCGGTATCGGATCACCCCACCCAGGAGACTCGCCGCCACATCGATGCCGGATCCGGCGCCACCCTGAACCCGGCGGTGGAGGTCCACCAGCGCCTGGAGCTGATCGGCTTCACCAATGAGAGGCTCATCGCTTGACCAGAGACGGAGGGCTGTCGCCAGAGCCACCGTCAGCGCGGCGCTCGAGCCCAGGCCGAGCTTGGACCTCTGCGGCTCGTCCCCTTCGAAAAAGGATTTCGTATCGAGGATCATCGCGGCTGAACCCAGACCCCTCAGATCGACCAGGCGCGAGCTCGCGATCCCACTGATGAGTTTCTCCACCAGATGGAATTCGCCGCTGCCCTGTGCCGCGTCGAGCCAGCGAATTGCGCCGCCGGGAGCGATCTCGAACCGAGACGGCTGCCTCGCCAGGCCCGGGGCAGACATCTCCCATCCGTCGCCTGAAGACGGATCGAGAGAGACGACCGCCCGACGGTCCATCGCCGCGACCACCGCCGGCGCGCCGAAGAGAACGGCATATTCCCCGAAGAGGACGAGCTTCCCAGGCGTCGAAACCTCGATTTGTCGCATCAGCCGTTGATCACCCTCGCACCCTCTCCAAGCCCACTTTCGATCACCTCGCGCACACCCTCGATCGCGGCCAGCTCGTGAGTCACCTGATCGATCGCTCCTGGTTCGCACACCGCCTTGACCTGCGGACCGGCGTCAATCGTGAAGAAGACCGGCACTCCGTGCGCTCGAAGATCGCGAATCCTGCGCATGCACTCGACGGTCGTTCCGTTCCAATAGACCAATCCCGGTCGAGCTGACAGCATCACCGCGTGCATCTTGAGACAGCTCGATTCGCTGACCTCGGCCAGCCCACTGAAGTCCCGGTTCGAGACTGCATTCCTCGCTGTTGCGAGGTCGATCTTCGACGACTCCACCCAAGCGGCATAGAACGGAGAGGTCCGTTCGGAGCGCACCATGCCCTCGGTCGAGCCGGTCTCTTTCGGCCCCGGATCGGTGACCGCGACCACCACCCCGAGGGGCCACGCAGACGGATCGAGGATCTGCTCCGTCTCGGTAGGAAAGGCCCCATCCGGGGTCAGCCGCAGCTCGACAAATCCGCCGAAGAGCGACCTCGCGGCGGAACCCGAGGCTCGTCGCGCGAGATCGGTGAGCTCGGGGGTTTCAATGCCCGCGTCCAGGGCAGCATCCGCAGCCACGACCAACGCCGCAAAGCCCGATGCGGAGGAGGCGAGGCCGGCAGCGGTCGGGAAGTCGTTCCGGCTCTCGACCCGCGCATAGGTTTCGTTGTCGGCACGCTCCCGCACGAGATCGAGGCACCGCGAAACGCGCTCCGCCATACCCGGGGCTTCCCGGCCGCCGAGCACGAACTCGTCACGAGACAACGCGGCGTCGAAAAGGACCGAGGTCGTGGTCGTCAATCCGTCGAGCGTGATCGACAGCGATCCCGTCGCCGGGATGTTCCGCTCGACCTCTGCCTTGCCCCAGTACTTCACCAGGGCAATGTTCGGATGCGCGACTGCGGTTGCCTGCACGAAGTGATGATACCTTTCCACCGGATCCGAGTCCTCGCCGGTTTTCCCGTTGTCTGCTAAAAGCTGATTGCCAGCCCGAAAGGCTCGAACATGCGTTTGTGGACCATTCACCCCAAGTATTTGGATCCAAAGGGCCTCGTCGCCGTCTGGAGGGAGGGACTTCTGGCGCAGAAAGTCTTGCTCGGCGAAACGCACGGCTACCGCCACCATCCGCAGGTCGAGCGATTTCGGGCTCATCCGGATTCACCGGCGATTATTGCAGCGTACCTGTCATCGATTCACGAGGAATCACGTGTTCGCGGGTACCGCTTCGATGCATCTAAGGTCAGAGCCGAACCTAGCGACATGACCGTCGAAGAGACGGAGGGGCAGCTTTTTTTCGAGTGGCAACACCTGTTGTCGAAGCTCGCCGCACGGGCCCCCTCACTTCACCACGAGTTCAAATCTCTCAATCTGCCCGAGGCCCATCCTCTGTTCAGGATCGTTCCCGGCCCGAAACAGTCTTGGGAACGGTGAGGAGGAATGTGAGCGCGTATTCCGCCCTTTCAACAGAGAAAACCGACGGGCAGTGGAAACCGCGTCCAGTCGGGGATCAACCCCGCCCCCTACTAGGTCGGAAATTTCCCCGCCGTTCTTCGGGCACGGGTCAGGGCGGATAGCCGGTGATCGAGCGGATCTTCTGATACATCGGCTGCAGGCGTTTGTACATCTTCAAATAGACCTCGTGGTAGAGGCCATCGTAGATCGCACGGTTCTTCGGATCCGGATCGAAGGTCTCGCCGATGTGCGTCATTTCGGATACGGCGGACTGGAAGTCAGGGTGGATCCCCGTGCCCACGGCGGCGTCGATCGCGGCACCGAGGCCGGAAGCATCTGAAACGTGCGGTCGAGATACTGGCATGCCGAAGACGTCGGCGGTGATCTGCATGGCGGCATCCGATTGCGAGCCGCCACCGGCGACGCGAATCTCCGTCAACGGCACACCGCTGCGTTTCTGGCCGCGTTCACCGCCCTCGCGAAGGGCGTAAGCCAGGCCTTCGATGATGGCTCGGTAGAGGTGGGCGCGGGTATGGACATCGCCGAAACCGATCACCGCTCCCTTTGCCTCGGGCCCTGGTATCTTGACCCCGGGTGACCAGTAGGGCTGAAGCACCAGGCCCATCGATCCGGGCGGCACTGCCTCGACGAGCTCATCGAAGAGATCCTCGGGCTCGATCCCACGTTTCTCTGCGATCCTCATCTCTCGCAGACCGAACTCCTGCTTGAACCACGAAACCATCCAGAAGCCGCGGTATATCTGCACCTCGAGGTTGAAGGCGTGCGGCACTGCCGCCGGGAACGGCGGCAGCATCGGCACCGGTTCGACGTACTTGCGGTGGGTGGTGTTGATGGTCGCGCTGGTTCCGTAGCTCAGGCAGGCTACGTCGGGCTCGAGGCAGCCCGCACCGAGTGCCTCGCAGGCCTTGTCGGCGGCACCGGCGATGAGGGGTGTGCCTTGCGGGATTCCAGTCTCCTCGGCCGCCTCGCGCGTGATTTCTCCCATCTGCTCGCCCGGGGGCACGAGTTCAGGCAACAGCTCTTTCTGTACCGGCACAGCCCGCCACTTCCAGTCGCGCGGGCCGGCCCACCGCAATTTCTTGTAGTCAAACGGCACGTAGCCGACCTGGCAGCCAACGGAATCTACGTACCGTCCGCAAAGACGGTGGGCGAGGAAGCCGGACATGAAGAGGTATTTGTGCGTCCGGTCCCAGATCTCACGCTGATGACGACGCAACCAATTGACCTCGGCTTCGGCCTGGAAGTGAGCAACGGTCTCGCGCATCCGCACCGCACGAAAGGCCACCCCCCACGCGCCGCCGATCGGCGGCAGTCCCTCGGTTCTCCGCTGGTCGAGCCAGACGATGGCCGGCCGCAGCGGTTCGCCGTCAGCATCAACGTTGACCATTGTTGCGCGCAAGGCCGTCAGCGCGACGCCCGCTACGGCGTCTCCTCCTACCGGACTCTCGTCCCACAGCCCCTGACAGGCTTCGCACATCCAGCGCCACATCGAGGAAGGATCCTGCTCGGCCCACCCAGGTCGATCTGAGAAGTAGGGCTCGACCTCGACACGTCGTCTCGCGACCAGATTGCCGCGCGGGTCGAAGAGCAGTGCACGGACGCTCTGAGTGCCATAGTCGATGGCGAGGAGGTGGTCCTTGGTAGTCACGTGAGCATTATCCACTGTTTCGTCCCGATTCTCGGTCCCGGATACTCGATACTGGAGACTTGATGCTGGGGATGCTGGATGCTGGATGCGCCATATCGAAGACGGTGTTCGATCATTCGTCAAGATGGGGGTCGGTGGATCGAGGATCTAGTATCGAGCATCCAGTATCGGGGGCGGTGGGCGGCAGCGTAACGTTCTGACGTTCAAACGTTTGAACCATCGACAGCTCGGCAAAAAGGAGTATCATTACCGGATAGGCGATTGCGCCGAACACCGAGATCGCCTCACGGAGGGTCCAATGGGCCGGTCGTATTTCTGCCCCCATTGCCGCCGGATGCTCAACCCCGGCACCAAAGTCATCTTCCTGGTCGAGAACGGGCAGGATCGCGAGCTCGTGCTGCTGAGCGCCAAGCTCGGCGACTACTCGGTCGTCCATTCGCGCTCGATGGTCTTCGAGAACGGCAAGGTTTACACCTTCCGCTGCCCGATGTGCCGTTCGGATCTCACCTCCAGCCTCGACGAGAATCTGGTCGACATCCTGACCGAGGGCGAAGAGTCATCGCCGGTCCGCGTCAGTTTTTCGAGGGTCTTCGGTGAGCAAGCGACCTTTTTGAGGTCACCCGAGGGGATCAACCAATACGGCGACCACGCTGAACGCTACGAGAGCGTCAACTTCTTCGGCGAAAAGGCCGATCCTGAGAACGGCGACTGAGCCGCGACCGCGCCAATATTCCTATCTGTGCCGGCGCCAGTCAAGGGTCTCGAACTCCGACTCCATCTCTCGCCACAGGTCCTCAAGCGGACAGCGCATGATGATCAGGTCCTGCCAGTTGCCGTCCTGATCGCGAACGTGCTCGGGGACCAAGAACTCCTCGCTGAATCCGAGACGCCTCAGAATGCGGTGCGCGCCCGTCTGCGGACGCATGAGTCGCGCGATGATCCGGTCGACTCGGCTGCGGGACGCGAGATGAAAGAGCTCTCGTGCGAGCAGAGTCCCCAGTCCGTACCGCTGCCAATTCCGGGCAACGATGAGCCGGATCTCGGCGACATTGTCACCCCAGCCGTGCCCCTCCAGCTCGAGTGCTCCGTCGGCCACGATCTCATCGTCGTGCACCACGACCAGGCGCTCGGCTCGGCTCCGGTCGATCTCGGTGGTGCGCCGTTCCACCATTCTGCGGCGGGTGACGTCAACTCGAAGGTACTTTCGATCTTCCTCAGGAAGTGAGCAGAAGAACTCGTACGAGCGTTCGACATCGCTCGGGTGCAGGTGCCGCACCGTTACCTGTCGTCCATCCTTGAGCGTCAGGTTCTTTTCGATTTCAGCCACCGGTTGCGGTGTCGCAGTAGTCGCCGCCATTGTCCCCTCCCTCTCTCGCCACGGCCACGCCGGAGCGAGCCAGGAGACACCGCAGCCGTGAGCTTCGTTGATTGTCCTAGTGAACAAGATGCGGCTTCGACCCGAAATTTGCCAGGAATCGAGACTCAGGATAGGAATCGAAGGCTCGTTCTCTCGATCGACACATCCAGAATGCACCCAGACTACAGAGCCTCGGCCACCAGCTCTGCGATGTCTCGGACTTCGAGGTCGAGATCCATAGTCTTGACCGAGTCCTCGAACATCTGCAGGCAATAGGGGCAGGCCACCGCCAGGATTTCAGCCCCGGTCGCTGCCGCCTGTTGGACACGGATGTCGGAGAGGCGCTCGCCTTTCGGCCGCTCCATCCAGATACCACCGCTGCCACCGCCGCAGCACAGGCTGTACTCCCGCGAGTAGTTGGGTATCTCGACCAACACGAGTCCGGGGATGCTCTTGAGAACGTCCCGAGGTTCGTCGTAGACACCGCATCCGCGGCCGAGGGCACACGGATCGTGATACACGACTTTCTTGTCAAGTGCGGTATTTGGCACCAGCCGCTGTTGCTCGATGAGCTTGGCGAAGAGCTGGGTCAGGTGCAGGCTTTCGAATTCCGCCTCGAGCTCGCCGTACTCCTGATCGAAGGTGCGATGGCAGTGAGGCGAGGACGCCACCACCTTCGTCACGCCGGCCTCGCTGAAGCTTGCGACGTTAGCGCCGGCCACCTCCTGGAAAACCTCCTCGGCACCCGCGCGGCGAATCGCCTCTCCGCAGCAAGCTTCGCCCTGACCGAGTATCCCGAATGATACGTTCGCCGCTTGCAGGACCTTGACCGAGGCTTTCGCCACCTTGACTGCACGCGGGTCGTAGGACGGCACACAGCACGGCGAGTAGAGGTAGTCCATGCCCTCCTCGAAGGCCGGCACGTCGAGTCCCTCGGCCCACGCCCCGCGCTGTTCCCTCGGTTCGCCGAACGGATTGCCCGAGCTGTGGATCCTCGAAACCGACTCTGACAGCTCGGACGGGTAGGAACCGAACTCGACGAGGATGCGGCGAATCCCGCGCATGATGTCGGGCATGCGCACACCATGCGGACACCAGGTACTGCACGACTCGCAGGCCACACATCGATACACCTCCGTGACCTCGCGCTCGATCTCCTCGGTATCTTCCGACGACATGATGGCGCCAAACTTGACCGATTGTGGTGTCCGGTAGACCGGAAAGGTGACCGCCTCGACCTGGGTCCACGGACAGACCGCCATGCACTTGCCGCACTGGTAGCACTTGTAGGCGTCCGTGCCGCCCATGTCGAGGATGGCGTCTCTGATGTCCCAATCGGGCCTGATTCTGGCACTCATGACCATGACACTCCGATCATCATCAGTAATCCTTCGGCAGCTCGTTCAACTCGGCCCAGGTCACCACCGGGCCATCCCGGCAGACCGAGAATGGCCCGACGTAGCACCGACCGCAGTGGCCGATGCCGCATTTCATCTTGTTTTCGAGAGTTGTCACGACCTGATCGGGCGAGTA
>JAJDNM010000053.1 GCA_022340665.1 Acidobacteriota bacterium
GTGCCGCGCCGCTGAGGGCGGCGCGGATGAAAAAAACCGACTCGGCGAACTCGAGTTCGATCGGCACCCTGCCGGGACCCAGGTCCGAAGGCAGACGTACCGCGATCTCACCGTCGGATTCGGATACCCGAAGTTCACCCGCAGGACCGCGTGCAGATGCCAAAATATCCCTTCCCTCGAGATCCGGGTCACGACGCTCCAGGATTAGAAATCGTTCGCGATGGGCGAGCTGAACCAGCTCGATCGAAGACCTTGGACCCTCGGGCTGGAAGGCGAGCCCCGACCCGGTCGTCGCGAAGCGCCATCCACGAACAAGACGGGTGCCGGGCGGAGAATTGGGTAGCGCCAAAACCCGGCGCTCGGTGAGAACAATCGGAGGGTGATCTGAATCGACCAGAGGCACCTCGATCGCCGGAGCGCGTCCACAGCCCTGAATCAGCCCCAGAATCGAGCATGCGCCAAGAATCACAGTGCGCCGCATGCCGGCCATTATGGACCATCCCTGTCGCCCGCTTCCGGTGACCAACCCGATCGCAGTATCCTCGGAACATATCGGTGCGTGCGCCTCGATTTTGATAGGATGTTTCCGTGGACATGTTGATTTCGACCGTTTCGTCCGGCTTCGACGGCTACTATTACGCCTGCCATCGATGCCAGCGGCCACCGGTCTGAGTCAACGGTATCGGGGCCCGCTGGCAACGGCGGGACCCGGAGCCCGCCTTTGTCCGCGCTTCCCGATGCGAGAACGGAGGAATAATGCGGACGCAACCGTCACGAAGCGAATCGCCCGGACCTCTTCTCGAGCAACACCGACGGGATATCGAAGCCCTCGACCGCCGAATTCTGCATCTCGTCTGTGAGCGGCTCGAACTCGCTCGCCAGATCGGCGAGCTCAAGCACGCCGCGGGAATCCCACTGCGAAACTTCAAGGTCGAAGCGGAGGTGTATCAACGGTTCGAACAGGCGAGCTCTTTTCTCGGGCTCGACAAGGTTCTCGGGCGCGACCTCGCAACCTTCCTGATCGGCAAGGCAGTCGAGGAGCAAGCGGCCCATCGAGACACGGTCTATCAGGGAAACGCCCTTCGCGCTCTGGTCGTCGGAGGCAAGGGCGGGATGGGCAGCTGGATTGCACGCTTTCTGAGAGGGCAAGGTCACAGAGTCACCGTTTTCGACCCGGACCCTTCGTCGTCCGATTTTCCCGAGGTGGACAATATCGAAGATTCGGCAGGAGAGGCAGACCTTATCCTCGTAGCCGTTCCGATGAGCGCGTGCGCCGAGGTCCTCGGTGAGCTCGCACGGCTTTCGGTCGGGGGCGTCGTGGCAGAAATGTGCAGCCTCAAGGGCCACTTGCTGGCACACATGGAGGATCTTCGCTCAAACGGCCTGCGGTTGGTCTCCTTCCACCCTCTGTTCGGACCCGACGTGCGCATGTTGTCCGGTTGCACCATCGTCTTCTGTGAAGAAGGACGCGATGAGGACCTTCAGATCGTGCGGGGACTTTTCGCCGAAACGTCAGCTCGACTCGTCGACATGCCGTCCGAGGAGCACGACCGTCGGATGAATCTCGTTCTCGGGCTTTCCCACCTGGCCAACCTCGTCTTTGCTCGCGCCCTGACCCATTCGTCGGTCGACGCCGCAAAGCTGGCCGAAGTCGCCGGTATCACGTTCAAGAAACAGCTCGGTACCACGCACGAGGTCGCGGCCGAGAACCCCAACCTGTACTTCGAGATCCAGGCGCTCAACCGACTCACCCCGGAGACCGGAAAATGGCTCCGCAGGTCACTCGACGAGTGGCTGAACACGGTCGAGTCTGGCGACTCGGAGGCATTCACGGAGCTCATGACATCCTGTCACGAGTATCTCGACGGGGCTTTTGTGGAACAATCCGACCAATGAGAAGCATTGACGGTGTGGCGGCTGCCCTGGTCGAATTCGAGGGGATGACGCACTCCTGGCTCGTCGGCGAGCCATGCTTCGCCCCTCCGGTGGAGCTGGTGGATGGACTCATCGGGGCGGCAGGCGCCAAGACCTACGGATATCCGCCCCCCTCCGGTCTGACCGATCTCCGCGAGATTCTCGCGGCTCTACACTCTGACAATGGGCACCACGTGGAAGCCGACCAGATCGTCGTGACCTCCGGAGCCAAGGCTGGGCTGCTCGCCCTCCTGGCCGCTCTTCTCGAGCCCGGGGACGAACTCATCCACCCCACGCCGTACTACCCGGCCTATCCCTTTATGGCATCGCGGCTCGGGGCGCGTCCGGTGGCGGTGCCCGAGGACGGCGAAGGGTTTGCCGGCTGGGCCGATTCGGTGGCATCGCAGATTGGACCGAGGACGCGGGCTGTCGTACTCGCGTCTCCGTCCAATCCCACGGGCACTACCCTCGGTTCTCGCGCCGCGGAAGATTTGTTCGAGCTCTGTCGCGACCGCGGTCTCCGGTTGATCTGCGACGAGGCCTACACCGATTTCCGTGTTGCTCTCGATTCGGCAACCCTCTCGGCGGACTTCGATCCCGAGCGAGGGACCGTGATTCAGATACGGAGTGCCTCGAAGAGCTGGGCGCTCTGCGGTTGGAGGATCGGATGGCTGGTCACCGACTCTGCTTTGGCCGCCAACGCCACGCGATGCCACGCATCACTCGTCAACCCGGCGTCCGGTCCAACCCAACGGGCTCTGTGTGCGTTGCCGGAGGTCCCTGGCACCTATCTCACCGCAGCACGAGCGTCAGTTGAAGGGCGCATGAGGGCGCTGAGCTCTGCCCTCGGCCAGGCAGGAATATCGCACGTGAAACCCGAGGGTGGTTTCTATCTGTGGTTGAATGTCGGTCGCCAGATCGCGGCCGCAGGCGCCGGTGATGTCGTCGAATGGTGTGTTGATCTTGCCCGACGGCGCGGAGTCGGCCTCTGGCCGGGTGCCGATTTCGGAAGCGCGGAATACGTCCGCATCGCCGTCACCTCACCCTCCGACGCCAATTGGCAGGCGGCTGTCGAAGCTCTCGTCGAAGCTCTCACTTCACACGGCCAGGACAACTCCTGAGGCATTCGGATTCAGAGGAGAGCCCGGTGGCGCGTGCTCGACCAGCCAGAATTCGATTTTCGGAAATTCCGAATTCCCAACCCGCATCATTCATGAGGGCTGATCTTCATCGAGCCAGTCAGGCGTGCTTTTCGTCTCGAGAAAGGTGCGCATACCGTGGACACACTCCGGATGCATCCGTTGCCTGACATTCGCGTCCGCCGCTTCGACCAGCGCTTCCCGCCACCCCAGCCCTACTGTCTCGTTAAGCAACCGCTTGGTAGCGGCCAGCGCGGAGGGTGACGCCTTGGCGCAGACTGATTTCGCGAAAGCGATGGCCGTGGCCAGCGACTGGCCATCCGTTGCGAGCTCATCGGCCAACCCGAGCTCCACGGCACGCGCACCTTCGATCATCTCTGGATCGAGGAGCAGCCGCCTCGCTATTTGACCCGCGACCCGACGCGTGAGGAAGGTTGACACGATCGCCGCAAGAAACCCGATCTTGACCTCTGTGTAGGCAAACCGGGAATTCGGATCCGCAAACACGAAATCACATGCCGTGGCGAGTCCGCAGCCACCGGCGATAGCTGCTCCGTGAACTGCGGCAACGGTCAGCTTCGGGCAGCCGAGGAGGACCTCGAAAAGGTGACTGAGTTTCTCGCTATCTTCGCGGTTGAGCTCTTCGTCTCCACCCGAAACGATCTTCTCCAGTGCCTCGAGATCTGCACCGGCTGAGAAATGGCGCCCTGCGCCGGTGAGCACGATGGCGCGCACGGCGTCGTCATCCGCTGCGGCTTCAAGGGCCGATGCGAGCGCAACCGCCATCGATGCTGACAACGGGTTCGCCCGATCGGGATCGTTGAGTGTGAGGACTAGGATCGGGCCGTCGCGACGCTCGAGAACCTCTTCTGACATGCTCTTATCGTACCAGCCCGCGTCCCTCCGATCGGCACGAAGCCCCGCTTCAGCGCTGAGCGGCTCGGCGATAGACCTCGAAGAGCTGAGGCACGACGACCTCGCGGGAAAACAACCGCACCTGTTCGAGTCCTCGTTCGCGGAGGCGCCGGCGCAGTGCCGGGCTCCCAAGGAGTCTGGCAATCGCGGCGGCAATCTCGTCCGGATTCTCTGGATCCACGAGCAACGCCGCGTCTCCGGCGACCTCCGGCATCGACGAGACCCTCGACGTCACGACCGGCGTTCCGCAGGCCATGGCCTCCGCCACGGGCAGCCCGAAGCCCTCGGCCAGCGACGGAAACACGAAGGCGGCCGCCCTGCGGTAAAGCGCTGCGAGAACAATCTCGGGAATGTGACCGATCTTGACCACCGATCCATCGCCGGTCATTCGATCGAGACGTCGCCGAACCTTGCCCTGCCGCCACCCTTCTGCCGCGACAACCACCAACTGATGAGCTCCAACCGAAGCACCGAGCGATGTCCAGGCGTCGAGGAGGCCTCCGAAGTTCTTGCGCGGCTCGAGGCTAGCGACCGCCAGAACATAGGGTTCCCGGACACCCAGGCGGGCGGCAGCGGCGGCATCCGATTCGTGCTCACCCGCCACCTGGAACACCTGATCGACCATTGGCGGGATGATCTCCACCGAATCCGGCGGCAGGGTGAGCAGGCGCGCGGCCTCCTGCCGCGTTGCTTCGGAGATTGCCAGGATCGTCGCTCCGCGAACCAAAGCATCCGAGACGGAGGTAAGGGTCCGGACCCGATTCCGAAGGGTGTGACAATCCGGGTGGCTGAGAACCGTCAGGTCGTACAGCGTGAATACGTGCCTCGGAGCGCCCTCTGGGGGCATGGCGTAGCCCGGCGCGTGAAAGAGATCCAAACGATCGAGAACGTTCCTTTCGGCCCGAGCCGCCGAGATCTTGTCCGGCAGAGGTCCAAGTGCCTTTTCGAACGTCTGGCGCCTCGCCAAACCATGATCGAGATCGAAGAGCACGATCTCATCGACCCTCGGAGATTCGATCAGCGCGTGGATCAACTCTCTGGTGTAGGTTGAGACGCCCCCGTGACCGTGGACCGCCCGACCGGCATCAATGCCGAGGCGCACCTCAGCGCTCCCCTCGCCAGACACACGCCCTTCGCAGGCCATCGAGGTGTTGCATAAGGGCTTCACCCGTCGCTGCAGCCAGCCGACCGTCGGCCATCGCTTCCTCGACCCGGCCCTCGGCACGCTCGAGCCGTCGAGCCAGCCGAATCCGACGCAGCAAATGACCGAGAATCAGCGTGACGAGTACGATGAGCACCGAAGCCGCAGCCGCGACCAGCGCAGTTTTCAACGCAGCTCTCCTTCCGCCAGCCAGCCGTCGACCAGCGAATCACCGAATCGCCGGCGGAGCCGCCGCTCGATCAACCGAGTTTCCCAGGCCGGCCGGTGGATTCGATAGTAGCGAAGCTGCGACGGGCGGTAGAGTTCGTCAGCCAGACCCGCACGGCCTGCTCCCCGCGCGTGGAACACCGTTGCTCGCGGCTCCTCGGCGAGCAGCCAGCCCGCATCTTCGAGCCGCATGCAGAGGTCGACATCTTCAAAATACATGAAGAATCTGGTGTCGAAGCCTCCGACCGTGTGCCATGCATCAGTCCGTACGAGCACACACGCGGCCGTGTACCAGACGCGCCCGGCGAGCCGAGACACCGATCGGGCGAATGTGCCGTGGACCCAGTTTCGGGATTCGAACGGATTGCGCAGCTTTTGCAGTACCTCGCCCAGAACGCCACGAGTGGGAGACCAGGAAAACTGTCGGGCGCCATTCGGGTAACGAAGGCTTGGCGCGACCAGCCCCACTCTGGACTCACCCTCCATTCTCGCTGTGAGCAGCTCAACGGCACCCGGACCGAGCCAGGCATCGTTGTTGAGCAGCAAGAGGGCCTCTCCCTGCGCTTCCTGTGCGGCGATGTTATTGGCCTCGGCAAAACCGAGATTGCGATTCAAGGAGAACACCTTCGCTTCCGGGAACCGCTCCTGAACGAGTGCGAGCGAGCCGTCGCTCGACGCGTTGTCAACCACCAGAACCTCCGCACCGGACCCCGCAAGGCTCTCGAGGCACCGGCCTAAATGGGCCTCGCCGTTGTGGTTGACGACAATCGCCGAAATCACATCGACGCCGCCCGTGCAAGCTCTGCCACCAGCTGGCGAGAGCTGCGCTCCCAATTGAGTCCGGAGATAACCCGACCCGCCTCCCCCATGACTCGCACCATCTCGTGCCGATCCGCCAGGATAGCTATCGCGACCGCCGCGATGGATTCAGCGTCGAGCCGATCCACTCGAAACGGGTAGCTTGGCCAGGCATCGTCCAGCCCGAGCCCCGCGCTGACAACCACCGGTGTACCGCATGCAAGACTCTCCAGAGGCGGCAACCCGAAACCCTCGTGCCGGGAAACATAGATTGCCATCTCGGCGCCTCGGTAGAGAGGAGCGAGGTCCTTCTCCGCCACCCAACCGAGATGCTTCACCACTCCCTCCAACCCGAGCTCACCGATCCAGCGGTCGAGATCCCGCTGACGTCTCATCCGGTTCGCGCCCACCATAACCAGCTCGATCTCCGCATACGCTCGTCGGACATTCGCGAACGCTCCCAGCACCTGTCGTGGTAGACGCCTCTCCAGCACCGTGCCCGGCACCAGAATGTATGGCTTCCGAACACCGAGATCGGCCAGAACACGCTGGTCCGTCTCGGCTCCGTCTGGCGAGAAGCGCTCGCGGTCGACACCAAGAGGCACCACTGCCAACCGGTCGCCATCTACTCCGTAACGATCCGACACCATTGACGACATGAACGCCGTGTCCGTCACTACCCGCCGCGCGACCGCGGCCGCACGTCGTGCGAGGAGACGGCGGCGCCAACGCTCACGCGACCTGAAGTCCTCGGGGAGGTGTTCGAAGCTCAGATCGTGAATGGTTACCACCGATGGAACCTCCAGTCCGAACGGCAGCGAGTAGGCGGGTCCGAAGACCACATCCGGCGCAATCGATTTCAGGGCACGTGACACCAGCAGCTGCTCCCACAGCACACGGCTCCCATCATTGTGCGAGAAATGTGTGTGAACGGAGCCATACGGATCGGGCAGTGAGGGCGACGGCTCTCCCTGGAAGAAAAGGTGCCATTCGATGCCATGTTCCCATTGATCCAGGCCTCGGAGCAGTCCCCCGAGGTAGCGTCCCACGCCGGTGGCGTGCTCCTCCATCTCGGCAGCGATAACCCCGACCTTCATTGCGCCCATCGTACCTCGTTTCCCATCCTGCGCCCGTCTCCGCCTCCGAGTTCCGATCGCCAATTGCTGTAAAATTGTCCCCCATGCTTCGGCGCATCACAGCAACGCTCGGATTCTTCGTCGATATCGGCCGCGACGTGGTTGGAACCCTGCGCTCACGATGGCGCAGGTTTCAAGAGCGAGTTGTGAACAACAAGGAGACGGCCGCCGTCGGCGTCGATGTCTATCCATTCTTTGAACAGATGACAGGCGTCGGTTGGTACGAATGGAGCCTGCTCGAGGCGCTCGATCGTCGGGACGACGGACTCTTCTACAACCTCTATGCACGTACCTTCCTCGCGCCCGACGATCCGCCACCGCCAAAGATGCCGGGGAACAGCTCCATGCGTCTTCGGGTCCATCAGATACCGGCAGGTTTTCTGCTGCCGACCCGGCCGACGCTTGCCGTTCTGCGCACGGTCGTCGAGCCGATCCTGAGAGTTCTGGACGGCAACCACGTGCTCTTTGCTCCCAACTTCTTCCTCCATGGCGATCAGGAGCCATTCGGGCGTGCGCAGGTGGCCACGGTCCACGATCTCGCCTTCGCGGCCATGCCGGAGACGGTCTCGCCGAAAACTCTCGAAGAGCTGGAGCAGCATCTGCCACGAACCCTCTACCACGCGGATCTCCTGATCGCGGTGTCCGATGCGACAGTCGGCGACCTGGTCGATCGCCTGGAGGTCAGCCCACGCACGACACGGACAATTCACGAGGGGGTGGATCCCGGCTTTGCAGAGGCGGCGGAGATCGAAGACACCAACGAAATTTCTCGTCCCTACCTGCTCTTCGTATCCACCCTGGAACCGCGAAAGAACGTGATCGGAGTACTGAGGGCCTTTCGCCTCCTGGTCGAGTGGGGGTATCAGGGCGATCTGGTACTCGTCGGCAGGTGGGGTTGGCGAACGGATGCCATCCGCGAAGAACTCACCTCCTCGCCGGTCCGCGACCGCATTCGCCACCTCGACTACGTCGACCGCCTGCAACTCGCTTCCCTCTACGCCCGTGCCGATGCACTGCTCTTTCCTTCATGGCTCGAAGGGTTCGGCTTGCCGCTTCTGGAAAGCATGGCCTGTGGCACCCCGGTGATTACCGCCGGGAACTCCTCGATGCCCGAAATCGCCGGCCCGGCCGCCGTCTACGTCGATCCCGAGAGCCCGCACAGTATCGCGTCAGCAACGGCATCGCTTCTCCGCGACCCCGATCACCGCGAGCGGCTCGTCGCCCTCGGGCGCGAACGGGCGCGAAAGTTCACCTGGGAACGGGCCGCTGAGGCGACGGCGCAGGTGTTGCGCCAGGCGGCCAGATTGCCGGTCGAGAGCACCGACGAGTACCGCGCCTAACGTCAAGATTCCACCGATTTTGATTGATGCGGGGGGCGGGCGGAAATTCCGAAATCCGAATTCCAAATTCGAGCCGTCAGGCTCTCGCGTCGTGAAACGCCATGCGGAGGGTACGCCAGAGGATTTTGATGTCGAGCCCGAGGCTCCAGTTTTCGATGTAATAAAGATCGTGGGCTACCCGCTGCCGGATAGAGGTGTCCCCGCGGAGTCCGTTGACCTGCGCCCAACCGGTAAGTCCGGAGCGAACCCGGTGACGAGTGTTGTACGTCGGGTAGCGATTCCGAAATCGTTCGACAAATTTCGGCTGTTCCGGACGCGGGCCGACAAGAGACATGTCGCCACACAGCACGTTGTAGAGCTGCGGTAGCTCATCGAGATTCGTCCGCCGGAGGAATTCGCCAATCGATGTCACGCGGGAGTCGTGGCTTCTGGTCCAATGTGACTCGCCATCTCCCTCGGCATCGGCTCGCATCGATCGGAATTTGAACAGCCGGAAGGACCGCCCGTCGAGACCCGTCCGCACCTGGGAGAAAAATACCGGGCCGCCGTCCGCTCGTTTGATGAGCAGGGCGATGATCGGAAAAAGCCACGAAGTGGCAATCAAGAGCGTCGACGCACCCACTATATCGAACGCGCGCTTGACGATCTGGTTCCAACCCTGAAGGGGCATTTGGGTGAGGTTGATCAGGGGAAGTCCATCAAGGTCCTCGATACCGGCTCGCATCACGTAGTACTGCAGCACGTCCGGCACCACCTTGATGTCGACCAGCATCTGGCCTGCCCGGCGTACCAGCTGAACGGTTCGGTAGTGAGCTTCGAGCGGCAGTGCGATCAACACCTGGTCGACCTTCTCGTCGACCACCACACTCTCCAGATCGTCGGTAGTGCCGAGCACCGGCACGCCCCAGATGTCACGTTGTTGCCTGCCGGGATCGTCGTCGAGAAAACCGACAATCGAAAAGCCGTACTCCTTGTGCAGATTGAGCCGTTCCACAACCTTGCGACCGAGATCGCCAGCGCCCACCACAAGCACCCGCTGCAGATTACCGCCCGACCGCCTGATTCGTGCCAGGGATCCGGCAATGATCCACCGGAAGACGCTGACCAGAATGGCGTCGACGGCGGCGAAGATGGCGAGGAAGAGGCGCGAGTAGGTGAAGTCGGGAGGCCGGTAAAAGGTCAACCCGGCGGTCAGGATCACGGTCGCCAAGAGGACCGCGACCACGACCCGCATGGTTTCATCGAAGCGCGATCGGATTCGGCGTCTTTGGTACAGACCCTGGAAGTAGAAGACGACCGGATAGAGCACCACCACGACCGGCACGAGCCTGAGGTACATATTGAGAGGCGGCAGACCTTTGGTGACCGGCTGAATCTGTACTTCGAACCGCAACCAATAGGCCACCAGAACAGCCGCCGCCGTGGCGAGGATATCGCCAATCAGCTGCAGCATGACCTGTATCTGTCGCCGGCGTTCAATCACTGCCGCATCTCTCCGAAGCCTAGGCGGTCGAGGAGGAATCTGAAGCGAATCCGGAATCGATCACGCGAAAAGAGGTCGGCTCGACTTCGCAGCTGTTGCACATCCCAGGACCGTCCGAGCACGCGATCCGTCGCCTCCACGAGCGCCTCGACCGAGGACTCGTCGGCCAGCTCGCCCTCGACGCCGGCGCGGACGACGTCCGCAGTGCCGGAATGCGCGAGGCCGACGACCGGTGTTCCACACGCCAGCGCCTCGACCGAAACCATTCCGAAGTCCTCCACGTTGGGAACCAGAAGTGCTGCCGCCCTGCGGTAGGCATCTCGCAGCTTTTCCCTTTCCAGCCAGCCGAGAAAACGCACATCCGAACCGCCGAGACGACGCAGGGCCCGCATCCGTGGACCTGTGCCCACGATGTCGAGCTTTCGGCCGAGCTTGCGGGCAACAGCAATCGAATCCTCCACCCTCTTGTACGGAACAAGCGCTGCAACCGTCAACAGGTTGCCCTCGCGCTCGCCGCCCGGTGTGAAGTATTCGGTGGCTACCGGTGGCGGGATGATCTCCGCAGAACGATTCCAATAGTGTTTGATTCTCCAGGCCACCAAACGTGAGTTGGCGACCAGTCGATCGACCCGAGCCGAGGACACCATGTCCCATTGCCGGAGCCTCGCAAATCGCATTTCCACGATCGGCCTCAGAAGTCGGGGGATCGGGTCGAGGTACTGGTTTCGTTGATCCCAGACATAGCGCATCGGGGTGTGAACATAGCTCAGGTGAAACGCGCCTGGAGAGGGGATCACCCCTTTGGCAACCGCGTGTGAAGTCGAAATGACGAGTTCCGCGTCCTTGAATGCAAAGGACTCGGCGGCCGCCGGCATCAACGGCAGCAGGTATCGCCAACGCCGCCCTCCAGCTGACGGAAGCTGGAGCCACGACGTCTTGATCGGGTGCTCCTCGAGGAGCGGAGCCACGCTGCCCTCGCGGTGAACCAGCGTGAATATTGGAGCCGAAGGGAAGAGGCGAGCGATGTCGTAGAGGACCCACTCACCCCCGCGCATCCCGGTCAGCCAGTCATGCACCAAGGCAACCCGCACTCAACCCTCCCCCAGAGCCGTTCGGTAGACCGCAACAGTCTCCTCGACCATCCGCTCCCAGCTCAGATTCTCGGCCCTCTTTCGACCGGACTCTATCATTCGCCTCCGAAGAGGATCGTCCACCAGCACCCGTTCGATCGCCTCGGCGACCTCGTCGACCTCGAGCGGATTGACAAGCTTTGCGGCACCGTCACCGAGCTCTCGCATGGCACCGAGATTCGATGTGATCACCGGCAGGCCGGCACACATCGCTTCGAGCACCGGCAGACCGAATCCCTCGTAGAGCGATATGTGCATGAGCACCGCCGATACATGGTACAACGCGTAGAGGTGGGCCTGCGGGACGCGCCCCAGGAATCGCACGCGGTCACCGAGCCCGAGTCGTTCGGCACGAACTGCGAGCCGACACTCCTCGTTCGCGCCGCCGAGAAACACGAGCTGTCCGGGAATTCGATGTTCTCGCACTGCAAGGTGGTACGCGCGCAGGACCATGTCGAGATTCTTGTGAGGCTTGTCGTTGGCGACAACCAGAATGAGTGGCGAACGAAGTCCGTAATGGGCCCTGAGTTGGTCAAGGTCCTCTTTTGCCGGGCGTTTCGCGATCCCCGGGTCAACACCGTTGGCGACCACCATGAGACGCTGCGGATCCGCGGAGAAGAGGTTTATCAGATCGCGTCTCGACGAACGCGAAACCGTGATGACTCGTTTTGCCCGTCGCAACGATGACCCGATCATCAGCCGCAGGTAAATCCGCGCCAACTGGGCACGGCCCTTGGGCGGATAAAAGAGCTGAATCAGATCGTGAATCGTGACCACCATTGGTCGGGGAAAAAGGTGGGGCGCCACGTAGTGGGGGAAATGCACCAGATCCACCTGTTCCCGCCACAGAATCGCCGGCACCTGGACGTGCTCCGCGACGCTGTATCCGCGGGCTGACGTCGCCACGACTCGAGCACCCGGAGCGAGACCGGCGACCCGCTCCTCGTGCCCGGTCCGGGCCAGCACGGTGAGTTCGAGGTCGGGACGTGCTTCGAGACCGCGGAGAAGAGCGCGGATATAGGTGCCGATCCCGAAGTCATTCAGCTTTCGCGCATCCAGCGCCAGCCGCAGTGCCATGCCGCCATTGTAACGTCGCCTGAATACACCTCACGGGTAATCGCCAAAGGCCCAGATTCACCGCTGCCAAGCCGCGAAGTGAGTCCGAACCCATCCTCGCGATTCACAACCGGACAGCCGATTCCTCTCTATACTGATGCCGATGCGAACGGCACTGGTCATACCCTCCCTTGGTGGGTCCAGCCTTCGGGACTGCCTCGACGCGGTGAATACTCTCGATCCCCCACCCGACCGGCGAGTCCTGGTCCTTTCCGGTGGAGCCGTCTCTCCCCGACCGGTTGAAGATTATGCGGTTCAGCAGTTCCGCGAGCGGCTGGGATTCGCAGCGGCGGTCAACGCCGGCATGGCTGCGGCCGGGGACGATATCGAGGCCATCGGCGTGCTCAACGACGATGCATCCCCCGATCCCGGATGGCTCGGTACTCTCACCGAAGCACTCGCGCTCGACTCTGAACTGGCTGCGGTCCAGGGCACGATCCAGGACGCCACGGGACGCACGATCGATGGGAGAGGGATCGCATTCGACGAGGCCGGATTACCCGTCCAGATTGACCGCGGCGTGTTGACCGACGAGGATCAGGGCGAGCGCAAGATCCTCGCCGTCTCAGGCACAGCCTCGCTCTTTCGTGCGTCATCTTTAATGGATGTCATGCTGCCCGGTGGCAACGTGTTCGACCCACGATTCGATTGCTACCACGAAGATCTGGATCTCGGGCTGCGGCTTCACCGCAAGGGGTGGCGAGCCGCTTGGATCGGCGGAGCTTGCGCCAGGCACCTCGGCTCCTCCAGTGCCCCGTCCCTGAGCTGGCGCCACCCCTGGTGGCTCCTCGCCAACCGCTGGCGGGCGCTGGCGGGCAACTTGAGCCCGAGGGCTCTGTTCCTTTCGAT
This sequence comes from Acidobacteriota bacterium, assembly GCA_022340665.1. Classification (NCBI taxonomy): domain Bacteria; kingdom Pseudomonadati; phylum Acidobacteriota; species Acidobacteriota bacterium. Next base: position 13,190 of record JAJDNM010000053.1, read on the forward strand.
GCCGCGGCTCCTACGTGGTGAGGTTAGGGCGATTCGCACCCTGAGCCGAACAAACCCGCGTGCGCCGGTGGTTGCGGGGGCGGTCGTCCTGTCACTGCCCGGGTTGATCGCCACAAGCTGGAGACGTCGCACTCCAGGGCCGCGGCTCGAGGCCATTCCGGACGAGCCATGAAGATCCTCGTCCTCACCGATGACCTGGTCGGCCCGGCCATGGCCGGTTCTGCACTCAGGGCGTGGGAACTCTCCCGAGTCCTCCTCGATGCAGGGCACGATGTCCTATTGGCAGCCAAAGCGGGATCTGCTCATCCGGAGGGCCACGGTCCTCCGGTCGTCACGAGACCGTCTTGGCGCTGGGCGGACGTCGTGCTGTCCCCCCCGTGGTGCCTGCCTCCGCGGGCATTTGTCGGGGACCATCTTCTCGTCGTTGACGGCGCAACTCCGCTCCTCGCCGAGCTCGCCGCCAGCCCCGAGACCCCCGACATCACACACCGTCGTCGCACCGCCGCGGCTCGGTTGCCGCTCGTCGCCGCGAGAGCAGACGCCATTCTCGTCGCCAGCGAAGAACAGGCCCGGTGGTGGGAGAACATTTTCATTCGCCGGCCTGATGTGCCGATGATTGACGTCCCGTTCGGGATTTCGGTCGAGGATCCGGCGGCAGACGTCGAGGATATCGACGGAGTCCCATCCAACTGGGCAGTTGTCCTGTGGTGGGGCGGAGTGTGGCCGTGGCTCGACCTGGACACACTGCTCGCCGCTCGCGCTCGCCTGGAATCGAGGAGGGTCAGTGTGGTCGTGCCGACCGCGAGACGACCCGGCGGCATAGTCCGATTCACCGCCGAGGAGCTCGATGCCGCAGCATCGCGCCACGGTTTGCAGCGCCCCGCCGTCGCCCCGCTCGAGCGCTGGGTACCATACGCCGAGCGCAACCGCATCCTCAATCGGAGTAGCATCCTCGCGGTGCTCCATCATCCCGGGCTGGAAGCCGAACTCAGTTTTCGTACCCGCGCCCTCGACGGCGTGTGGGCCGCGGTGCCGATGATTCTCAGCGAAGGCGGTGCGGCAGCCCGCATCGCGAATTCGGCGGGATGGGGTGCCGTGGTGCCTTCGGGCGACGCGAGGCTTTCCGCTGCAGCCATCGACCTCCTGCTTTCGGACCGATCTCAAAAACGGTGTCGATCGGCCCTGGCCAGGGACCGACCTGCATGGCGGTGGCCCGTCGTCGCTCGACCGCTGGTCGATGCACTGCCCGACTTGTTGCGAGGGAGCCGAAGAAATCTGTTTCCAGCAGCGCTTCGAGCCGCCGCCGTTCTCGGCGGACGGCTACCGGAGGGTGGGTCGTGACCGCCTCGGTCCGGGTTGTGATCGTGCGCTGGCGCGGAGGCGACGAGATTCGCCTCTGCCTCGATTCTCTCCTCGCCAACGCCGGGTCTCGACTCGCGCACGTGGTACTGGTCGACTCGGGCTCTGCGGACGGCGAGGCAGAGCGCCTCGCGGCCGACTATCCGGAGATCGAGGTCATCGCGCTTGCCGAAAACCGCGGGTTCGCGTTCGCCGCAGGTTGTGGAGCGGCGGAGGGCTCGGAACCATTGCTGCTCCTGCTCAACCCAGACACCGAAGTGTGGCCCGGCACACTGGATCTCCTGATCGAGCAGCTGGTCAACAGACCCGGAGCCGCCGGCTGTGTGCCGCTTCTCGAAGGGTTCGACGGTGAATCACAGCACCAGTGGCAGCTGCGCCACCTCCCGAAAATGCGCCAACTCGCAATCGGAAGGCCGGGAAACCACCTGTGCTCGGCGCCGCCAATGCAGCCGATCACCGTCCCCCAGCCGGCGGCTGCCGCATGGCTGGTACGTCGAATCGTATGGGAAGCTCTTGGCGGCCTGGATCCCACCTTCGAGCCAGCATGGTGGGAGGATGTCGACTTCTGTGCCCGACTCGACCGCCAACTACGTGATCCCGGTTTTCCTGCCGATGACGGGTTCTTCGTCGTGCCGGGTGCGAAGATCCTTCACGGCGGCGGATCGAGTGTTTCGGCCCTCGGACCGGAGGCGTTTTTTTCCGCCTATTTCACCAATCTGCTCCGCTACACTGCCCGCCACCACCCGGGCCGGCTGGGGCTCATCCGACGAGGCCTTCAGGCCAGTCTGACGGCAAGGATGTATCTGCGTCCCGGCCAGCGGCAAGCTTGTCGCGCTGCGTTGGCGGCAATCGCCTCCAGGCCCCGAAGAAATCCAGATTATGACAGCGGGCAATGGATGATGCGTCGCTAGGGCCCGGGAAAGTCGCGCTGCTCGACGATCAGCCGATCCAGAACCACGGCACCGTGCGGAGACGACCGAAGCTCGATGCTCAGGCGATGCCTTCCCTCTCCCGGGGGTGCCGGCATGCGCAATCGCTCGGTCGAACCATCACCCTGCCAGGCAACCACGGTTGGCTCGGCATCGTCCCACGTCAAGGCGAGCTCGCATCGTCTCTGTGCCGTACCCAATAGCCAGCCCTCGATCACCACCTCGTTCTCCCCCTCCAGCTTGAGTGGCACCGTGATGCGGTTTCCATCGTTGAGCCTCCACCCTCCTCGATGGGTGTAGCGTGCGACCGTGCCTGGCAGCGGCACCGGTCTGCCGCCGCTCTTGCGCACCTGCGGGGCCTCTGCCTCGACAATTCGATCCGTCCGCAGGCCAAGTGTCAGAACGAGGGCTGACGCCGCAACGATCCACAGCGCGATCCAGCCGCGCATGCACAAAAGCCTCACAAGTGGCCATCGGGCCCCGGCCCAGACGACGAGCGCGACGATGAGCAAGATGGCCAGCGGCACCAACACAGCTGCTGTGTCGACTGTCAGAAACGAAGGGAAGAGGCTGCGCGCATCGGCGGAAAAGCGGCGCGACAGGGCGTCGGCCAGCCAGTACCCGCCATCGCCGGGATTGACCGAAAGGTGCGGCCGCGAGACCAGAGCCCACCAGGCGACGATCGAAGGCGGCAGGAGAAGTAGCAACAGCCTCCGCCACCTGAGCGGGTGAGCGAACACCAAGCCACCCGCAAGGGCGAAGGCGGGCAGCATCGGCACGAGGTAGCGCGCAGGTGGGGCCCCACCGCCGTACCACTCGGGGGAGTGCAGCAGCGCGGCCACGGTCAGGCCTCCGCCGAGCAGCAACGCACGCTCTCCCGGGCCGCCTCTCTTCCACAGCAGGGTGACGCCGGCCAGGGAGGCAAGGAGCAGCGGCGCGGTGAATGCGAGCCC
>JAJDNM010000054.1 GCA_022340665.1 Acidobacteriota bacterium
GGCGATGCCCGCCGCGAGGCCGAGGGCCTCACCGAGCGGAGGGCGCCTCCGGGCCAGGAGATCGTCCAGGGTCTCGCCCTCGACAAGCTCCATGACCAGCGCGTCCTGACCGTCAACGGTGAGGACATCGAAAACTGAAACGATCCCCGGATGGTTGAGGGCGGAGGCGGATTTGGCCTCCTGCAGGAATCGCCGGCGACGGTCGGGATCGGATGACTTGTCCGGGGGTAGGACCTTCAGGGCGACGAAGCGGTCGAGCACCGTGTCCCGTGCCTTGTACACCACTCCCATGCCGCCCTGGCCGAGCTGCTCGACGACGCGAAAGCGGTCGATGGTCTGACCTATCACTTCCATCTTCCTTCGTGAGTGCCTTGCGAGAGTATAGCTCGTACTTCGCTGCAGGAAAGCGGGGGAAAAACGGGCAGAGGGCAGCGAAGGCGTGCCGCTTTTCTCGTACCCCTCTGCTCCCCTTTTCCTTTTCTCCTCTTCTACATCGGTTTAAAGCAGGTGAGGTGCCCGTCGCCATAGAAGACCTCATAGCGATCTGAGAGGAAGTCGCGGAGACAGTCGGCGATCGAAAAAATGATGGGCGGGGATGCGTCGGATTCGACGTCTTCTGCGAAGCGCGAATAGAAGTCACGGCCGACTCCTTCCGGCCGGACGGGACGGTAGAGGTATATGAAATCGAAACCTCGAGCGGGAACCTCGCGCACGTCATCGACGATCCAGCTGACCCGATTCGAAGGTATGCCGAACCACTCTCGGAGGCATTCACCGATTTCGGCCATCCGCGCCGAGATCTCGATTTGGACGGTTTTTCCGTGAGGGTAGAGTTTCTGCAGGAGGAGTCCCTGCAGACCGTTTCCGGCGCCGAAATCGGCACTGATCGTCGCCGGATGGATCCAGGGCTGCGCCTTGAGGATCGGACTCAACCCTCCAGCGTGGTTCCAGTAACCACCTGCCTCGTCCATCCGCCGCCGTTCATCCTCCGAGTAGAGAGCCTCGTTCATGTGGACGTGCGCGTAGAGTTCGAGAAAAGCCTCTTCGATCTTGTCGCCGTCACCGGAGTGGAGGGTCGACTCCAAACGTTCCCGGAGTGCTCCGAATTTGGGGAAGAGAATCTGCTCGGGTGGCTCTGGTAGCTCGAGAAACAACCGAATGAGCGATGCCAGGCGTTTGAGCTCGTCCGGGGGGCGCTGCGACGCGTCGAGCCGCATGAGTAAATCGTCCGGTGAGCCTGATTCGACGTTACCCGTCATATGACGGTTGTACCACTGGTCGCTTTGATGCGTGTTATTTCAGCGGAAATCCAGGATCCAAGAAGTCGATGGAATCTTGGGAACTGGTGAGTCGGGGAAGCGTAGGCTAAACTTGTTGAGAGGAGCAGCTTAGGTCTCGAGTTCTTCGGCCGGAAGGGGCGGAGCTGGGTGGAAGAAGTCAAATCGATTCTCACGGTCGCTCTCGACGACGAAACCTTCGAACGCATTGCACCGCTTCTCAAGCGCAGCAGTCTATCGGTGAGGTCGGTTACCCAGGCCTCGGAGGCGGAAACCGTGGCGCACAACGAGCAGTTCCACCTCGTGATCTGCCGTTACCCGTTGCCGGATTTGAAACTGCGGGAGTTCGTGACCTCGATCCGAGGTCGATCGAGCGCCAGCCGGAGCGCGTCTCTGATGCTGCTCACCATCCCGGAGATGGCGACGGAGGCGCGATCCGGTGTTCGGGGAGGCCCGTTTCTCGTCTTTTCGGGCCAGGAGCCCGTCGGCACCCTCGGCCAGGGGGCGGCCCATCTCCTGAAGGTTGCTCCCCGCTATGCGCCGCGCATTTCGACACGCCTCAGCACCAGCCTCGAAGAGGGTAGCGACAGCCACCAGGGATGGGTGGTCAACCTCTCGAGGACCGGAATGCTGGTGAGTGATGCACCGATGCTCGCAGTTGGTGCGTTGTGCGCCTTCGATTTCAAGCTTCCCAACGGCGAGATCGTCAGGGGGTCGGCGGAAGTGGTGCGTCACGCCAAACCACGACGGGAAAGGGTCACCGGATTTGCCCTCAATTTCGTGACCTTCGAGCCGGGCTGCAAGGAGGCTCTGATGGCCTGGTGTGATGGGGTCGAGCCTGGGGATTCCTGATTGGTTCCTTCCGGGCGAAACCAGTCTGAATGGGTGTGCAGCGCGTGCGGCGTGGGTCACGCCGGACGGCTTTCGGCGGTTATTTCATGGCAGCCCGAGTGTCTTCGAGAAGAGCCTGCGCCGAATCCAGCTCCCGCCCTTCTCCCAAGGTAGCGATGAGTGCCTCGAGTATATCCACCGTCTCGCCATACCGCCGCTGATTGTAGGCGTCGATGGCGCGGTTGTACTCGTCAACGAAACGGTTGTAGTCGAGGGTTCGACGGATTTCGCGAATCCGTCCGTCGAGCCACTCCTGCTGTTCGCCTCCAACCCTGGTTCGCATCTCCTCCAGAAAGTCGATCGCAGCAGTGAATTCCCTGGCCACGATGAGACGGTTGAGCTCGTCGATTTCAGCGGCGGTCGGGGACGGGCTGAAGGTCGATATCGAAGCGGCTTCGTTCGGGCGCTCCGGGGCGTTGATCTGCGCCAGAAGACGGCGACAGGAAAACGCGATGGGCCCCTCGTCGACAAGTTCCAGCGCCGCTTCGATCAGTTCGCGCGCGCCCTCTCTGTCATCATTCGAGAAGAGTTCCTGCGCATGATTGTAGAGGGATGCCGCCCTGTACTCGGTCACCGCGCGTCGCGCGGAATCGAGGCTCAGGCGAGCCATCCCGGGGTTCAGCGAGCGTTCGATCAGCTGCTCTGACAGCTCGATCCTCTCGACTGCCGCGTCCGGTTGGCCCTTTTGAAGGGACTCGCGGGCGCGCAAGACGTCGTGTTGAATGACGAGCATCCACATTTTCTTTTGGGTTTCACGGTCCGACCGGAGGAACCTTTCGGTCAGCGAAACTGCCTCTTGACGCCGGTCGAGACGCAGGTACAGCCGAATCAGGTCGCGTGCTGCGGCGATATCGGATGGCCGCATTATGAGTGCAACGCGAGCAGCCTCCACCGCCTCCGGAGACGTGATCCCTGCATCGGCGTAAACCTCCGAGAGTGATGCCCACGCCGGAGCGAAGGACGGATCGAGCTCGGTGCTGCGCGTCAGGACATCTACTGCGTGCTCGAACCCTTCGCCCCGGCGGCTCAGAAACTGACCCCAACGAAATGCCACCAGGGCGTCTTCGGGGCTGGCCGCAAACGCTCGTTGATGGAGGCCCCGGGCGACCTCCCAGTCCGCCGCTTTTTCGGCTTCGATCGCCAGCGAGGACAGGACTGGGCCGTAGTGCGGATCAAGCTCCAGCGCCGCCTCGAAATAGGCGCGCCTTTCCGGGCGATCCGGATGTTGGCTCGCGAGCAGTTCTCCGAGACGATGGAACGTCTCTGCTCGAGACATCTTTCGAACCTCGAGGCTTTTGTCGAGGTCGATTTTCGCCTGCAACTCGATCGACGGCAGGCGAAGCGACCGGATATACGCACGGAGTTCGCGCATCAGCGTTTCGTAATCGGATGAAAAGGCTTCCGCGAATGCTTCGTCCGAAGGTGCGCCGTTGCGAATCGATTCGAGGTAGGTGGCGACCTGTGACCTGCGTTCCTCGCTCCCCAACAGAAGGTAGTGGACGAGGGCCCAGCTCTCGGCGTAAAAGACGTTCTTGCGATCGGTTTCGTTGTACAGCTCCGACATGCGATCAACTGCAAACAGCCGTTGGAGAGGTATCAGGGTCGAGTTTCGCAGGAGGATGAGATGGCGGGCGACGGGAAGGCCGATCGTGACCCTGTTTCCGGACACGTGAAAGCTCTCGTAGAACTCGGCCAGGCCTTCCGAAAACCAGACCGGGAGGTACCACAGGTTGTTATTGGCCACATAGTGGACGTACTCGTGATAGATGAGCGCGGAATCGTCCGGGGTGTCGGCGTTGATCGCGATGAAGTTCGCCTCTTCATTGGCGAAGAAGTAGCCACTGACATCGGCCGGCCGGCCGTCGTAGAGGATCTTGAAGGGGAGGAAAGAACGCCTGCCCTTGAAGACATAGATATAGGTCTGCAGGGGAGATTGGAGTTCGTAATCGGTCAACTGAGAGAGGACCGCTCGCAATTCCTCGAGATCGACAGCGATGCTCCTCGTGGTCTGCCGACCCGCATTGCTGAAGAAACGGAAGTTGGTGGTACGGACCTCGATCCAGTTGTCGCCCGGTTTCAGCAAGGTTGACTCTGCCGCCGATTTGTTGAGCGGAGACATCGCGAGGAGAAACCCGAGAACACCGGCGACCAGCTTCATTATCCGAGCCACCGCTCATTATCCCCGCACCCCGGTTCAGAGAGTATTTTCATGGTGGGTGAATACGGCGGGCGGACCGTTCAGGTTACAGCTGATCGAGGCACATCTCGAGACAAACTCGTCGAAAGCCCGTGTGCAAGGTGGGTCATTTGGTTGGATGTTATGGTGAGCTTCCAGGTGGGAAAAATAGGAAGGCTGTTAAGGCACGGGCGTATTCGAACGAGTTTGCGAAAGACCTTTTCGTCCTCGCCAAATAAATATATAAGCATAGAGTTAATTTGTCAAGAGAATCAATTATTTAAGAATGATTCTCAGCTGGCGGCAGCTGAGAATCAGACTGGAAAACCTCGATGCGCAGGGGTTGTCAGCAGACGCCGACCCGCTGCTCAGTATTGTCGACGATGCGGAGCCTGAGCAGTAGCAGAAGATCATGGGCGGAGACCGGTTTCTGAAGAAACGTGAGTCTGGCTTTGCCGAATCTCGCTCCAATCTCGAAAACCGGGTGATCCGTGAGCGCCACGATGTGGCTCTGACAGTCGCTGAGATTGGCGAGGGTGATGAGATCCATCGGTTCGTGCTCGAGCAGCGACATGTCGATGATGAGATAGTTCGGCGGATCTGCAGCACAGATCTGCCTGGTTTGCGGAAGGGTGGAGCACCCGGTCACTCGAACCGAAGAAAGCTCGGCGAAACCATCGAAAACGGCCCACAGGAGCTCCTCCTCGCGGGTCGCAATGACAACGTGGACCATTTCCGGCGTCGTCATCGGCTCGCGGAGCTTTGCGAGCTCGTTTTTCTGATTGCTTGCGGAGTCTGTGTGATTGCCCATTTTGTGCTCCCTGACCGGTGTTCGATCGGTCGCACTCGTTTTGAGCAAGCTGCGTGCCAGAATTTTCCCCAGAGTATCGGCTCGAATCCTGTCTCAAGTTGGGACGGCTGAACCGTTCAGATTCTACCTCGAAGATCCTCTCGCGGGAGCACGACGCCCGCTGGGTCTTCTGGTGGCCGACGGCGAGACGCCCTCGGCAATCACCGTGACGTTGTCGATGTACCAGCCGTCGCGACCGTTGCACCCGTCGATTCCGAAGTCCCACCGGAGCCTGACGCTGTCACCGGGATCAGCGAAGAAACCGAGGTCTATCTGTGACTGGCCCCAGCTCCCGCCGAAGACGTGCCCCTCGTCCTCGCCCGTGTAGGCGGCCTCGCCGGAGAGGGGGTTCGTGTTCGTGTACTCTTCATCTTCGATCGTCATGGTCACGATGACCGAGGAGTTGTACGGATTGTGGATGAAGGCCGCAGATGGGACGATCTGGTACTCACTTCCATTGACGCTAATCTTGAGGTTGCCGCCGTCCCAGCCGTCCTCGGTGTAGACCCAGTGGTCGAAGGCGAGGACGGCGCCAGTGGCTGTGGCCGGTATGCGGATCTCAGGGCTTTCGAGCCGGGTCACGCCCGACTGGTCGTCGTCGTTCGGTTCGCAGTTGCCGATCAAGACGCTGTTGATGGCCCAGAGGGCGCCGCCGGAGCCCTCATCCGGCACGTCATTTGTCCACCGCCAGGCGCTGCGTGCCTCGTCGTACTCCGGGTAGATGCCCTCCGATGTCACCGGCCACGCAGGTCCGGGATCGCTGTTGAAGGTCTCCGAGAAGATCACCTTGCCGCTCGGCAGGGCGGGCGGATCGGGGTCGAGGATCGTCTGGAAGTCGCACCGTGGCGCCGCACGCATGTCGACCGCCGTCATCGCCTTGGCCACCTGCTCGCAATCGTTGCCACTGATGGTGTCGCCGATCGTGTTGCCGGTCGCCAGGGAGGTAATCGGCTGTCCGACGAGATCGGCGCAGCTGAGCTCGAGAATATCTGCGTGCTCGGCGAAGTTGGTGGTCGGGCCCTGGTAGACGCTCATCGCCCGCCAGTAGATATGCGCTGCCTTCGTCATCCCGATCGGTGCGATCTCCAGTCTGTTGGCCGTTCCTCCATCCACCAGCAGGGCGAAGGCGCGGTTCGGGATGCCGCTGTTGATGTGCACGCCGCCGTTGTCGAGAGAGGTGCATTCGTAGAAGCCGTCCCAAACCCGGGCGGGGTCTTCGAAACAGTTCGGGTGCCACATGTCACGGATCGGGCCGCCGTTGATGTCCTCTCCCATCAGCCAGCGGACCGTGTCCTCGGAGGCAGATCTATCGCTCATGGAGACCCGGAGTCCCTGTGCCAAAGCCGACTTGAGGATCTGCCCGTCCGCGAGACCGATTGATATGCCCGGGATGCCCGGAGTCGTATCCAATGCTGTCATCCTGAATGGGTCTTCGCCTTCGTGGTTGGCGACGATGATGGCGGTCGCACCGGCCTCCTCGGCGTTGAACACCTTGTCGCGGAACGGACACTCGCCGCGGTCGATCAGCGCGATGTTTCCGGCGGTGAAACCGACCAGCGCCTCGCAGGCGTCGCTGGTGGTTCCGCTGCCGTCGTCGACCAGCTCAACCATGCCGGACAGCGACCACTGGTCCGGGTTCCAGGTGGCGGTCTGCGAGCTGTACGTGCGGGCAACGGTTGCTGGAGCGGTGACTTCGAGCAGTGGCGTGTTGATACCTCCGGAGTCGGTGCAGGTCCCCGTGGGGCGCGGGGGCGACGGATCGTCTATCCCGCGGCCGTTCAGCTGATCGACGATCTCACCGAAGATGTCGGAAAAGCTCTCGTTGAGGGCGCCCGGCTGCCAGGCGTAGATCAGGTTGTGGCTGGATTCGGTGTAGGCGTGCGTCCACTCGTGCGCGGCCACATCGTCGACCGCCCACCCCCTGCAGAAGTTGGTGGTGAAGCCGTTCCAGGTGGCGTTTTCGCATCTCCCTTCATCGACGAGAGCATCGGCCTCGTAGATGGTCCGCATCGCGATATCGTTGCCGTTGTAGGAGAGATAGCTGCCGCCGGTAAGGTTGGCGAAGAACTCATAGGTGTCCAACGTGGTTTCGATGACGTCGTTGACCTCGGAGTCGCGAGCGCTGTCGAGCCCGGAGAAGGGGAGGGCGTCGCCTTCCTGCCAGATCGTCGTGTTGGTGTCGTGATGGTAGATCCTGCGTGTGATGGGGTGGATCAGGTCGATCCGATCTATCACGAGCCCGTCGTGCGCATCCAGGAAGACCAGTTCCCGAAGGTTGTCGCCGGATGAGATCTCCACCTGCCACGCGAGGTGGTTTTTCCCCGGAACACCCTGAATCAGGCCCGACCGGTAGATGAGCAGGCGAGACTCCGCCACGTCGAAATGGCTCGGGCGAACACCGTTTTCCTTTGCGACCGACGAACAGGCGATTGTCTCTGCGAGGCTGCGATCGACCCGGGGCGAGGTGTCGAGCGACAGATCCGGGATCAGCGCTCCATTCACGACTCTCACCTCGCCGGCGGCATCGAGGTGGACCCTGAGCTGTGCACCGAAGACGGGCAATCCGCGGTAGGACTGATCGAACCGCAGGTGGGTCATGCCGATGCCGTCGGTCGAGCTCCTCACGAACTCCAGATCGCCGGCCCCGGCCCGGACACCGAGCAGCGCGCCGTATCGGAGGAAGAAGTCCTCTGCCTTTGCCTTCGCGGTCGGGCCGTCGAGAATCAGCGACCCGCGCGGCACGACCACGAGCCGCGCTCGGGAGGTCGCCGGATTGACCACCGATCGAGCTCTGCCGCCGGTCGCGGCCGCCAGCTCCGCCTGCGCCCTAAGAAACCTCTCAGGGTTGTCAGCCGCGTATCCTGCTGAAACACAGACGGTTGCAAGAAAGACGACACCCAAGATCCTGTGCGATCGCATCCATTTCCTCCGCTGCTGCCCGATACGGGCGCGGCCGATCATATCAAAGGGTTTGACGGGCCCGACACCTCGGGTTACGCGGCGACTCGAGAAGACGTCTCGACCGTTTTTCGGGGTTTGACAAACAATGTGCAGTAAAATGTATGTAATGGGGGAAGTGCACAGCCCCCCAATGCTCACGTCATGTTTCACAGCAGAGTGGAAGAGGAGGGCGCTCAGATGTTCCGCAAGAGCCACGTGTCGACCGTTTTGGTCGTGGTGGCGGCGATGCTGTTTGTGTGCGGAGTCCAGGCTCAAACCACCACCGGCCGCATCGTCGGCGCGGTGACAGACGTCAGTGGTCAATCCCTGCCCGGGGTCACAATCACCATCAGTTCGCCGGCGCTGATTGGCGGTGCGCAAACCAGAATCACCGATCAAGATGGCGGATTCCAGTTCGTCAGCCTTCATCCCGGTGCATACGACGTCAAGGCGGAGCTAGCGGGCTTCGTCGGCCAGGAGCGGCAGGAGGTCAAGGTACCGCTCGGCGGCGCGGCGTCGCTCGACATCGTGATGCCGGAGGGCCGGTTCGAGGGGTCGATCGAGGTTCGGGCCGAGACGCCGGTGGTCGACCCGACGCAGGTCAATACGGAACAGATCTTCGACCAATCGTTCATGCAGAACGCGGCGGTCGGATCGGACAACCGGGATTACCTGCTGATCGTCAACCAGGCGGCGGGCGTCACAGGAGGTGACAACCCGAACGTCTTCGGGTCGACGCTGGCCGAAAACGTTTACTACATCGATGGTCTGGACACGACCGACCCGGTGGCTTCCACCTGGGGGACGTTGTACAACTTCGACGCGATCGCCGAGGTCGAGATCCAGACCTCGGGTTTCGAAGCCGAGTACGGGCGCGCCACCGGCGGACTCGTCAATCTGGTGACCAAGTCCGGCGGCAATGACTTCTCCGGGACTCTCGACATTCGTTACAGCGACAGCGGGTTCCAGGAGAGCGGCGATCACTACGACGCCTCGAGCCTGGACTCCTCGTACCAGGATATCGCGGCGACCCTGGGCGGACCGATCTCTCGAGACAAGCTGTGGTTCTTCGTTGCCTACGAGTTCATCAACTCCGAGCAGACGCCGGTCGACTCCCCGGCAACACGGGATTTCGAAGGCCAGACCTACAACGCCAAGCTCACCTGGCAGGCCGCGTCGAACTGGCGGCTGGTGGCCAGGGCCTCGGGCGATCCGGCCGAAATCGCAAACGACAATGCCTCCCAGTTCGTGACACCGGAGGCGATGGCACGCCAGAAACAGGGCGCAGACGTGTACGCGATCGAGCTCAACGCGGTACTCGCCGACAACCTCATCTGGAACACGGTCGCTGGCGCCTACCGTTCGATGCTCGACGTGGTCCCGATGTCGGGAGACCTGCAGACGCCGTCCCATTTCGACTACGCGACCTTTCTCACGACCGCCAACTACCCCAATCAGCAGTACACCAAAAGGAACAGGGATGATCTCGCGACGGATCTCACGTGGTTCTTGGGCGACCTCGCCGGCTCGCACGAGCTCAAGGTGGGCTTCCAGTACTCCGGCACCGATTTCCCGGGTGCAAGCTGTTACACCGGCACCGACGGCGGAGCGTGTTCGCCGGGGACGACCGGTCACTCGTACGAGGACTTCGCGGCGATGCCCTACTTCATGTGGGAGGGCGTCACCGCCGGGGTTCAGGACTATGAGGGCAAGCTCTACACGGCCTACCTCCAGGATTCGTGGAGGGTCCTCTCGAACCTGACCCTGAAGCTCGGTGTGCGCCACGATCAGGTGAGTTACGACAACAACGCGAGCCGCGAGATCGCGGACATGAGTAAGACGCAGCCGCGGTTGGGCGTGGCCTGGGACATCACCAACGACGCCAAAAACGTAATCCGCGGGAACTGGGGGCGCTTCATGCACCCCGCCTCGCTGACGTTGCCGTACGTCTTGCGCGCGGGGAACGAACCGGCCTACCTGTGGTCCTCCTGCATGAGCCTCGGTGGGTTTTATTTGGGAATCACCGATCCGGCGGAGTGTGAGACCATGGCAGGTCTCTTCGGTCTCCAGTATCGACCCAACGATCCGGATGGACTGGATCCGTTCGGTTGGTTCCTCCTGCCTTGGGACGTTTACGGCCTCGAAGAAACGCTGGTCCAGGCGGATCTCAGGCCGACCTACGCGGACACGCTGAGCCTCTCCTACGAACGTGAGGTGGGACGGCGCGCATCGGTCGAGCTGACCTATGTGGACAAGAAGACCCGTGACATCTTCGAAGATACCTGCGCCGGGAATTACCCGGAACCGAGTGCCAACGCGCCGTGCGTGGAGTATCTGCTGGCGAATCTGCCGGATCTCGCTCGGGACTACGAGGGCTACATCGTGCGTTTCGAAACCCGTTCATTCTCCTGGTTGACCCTCCTGGCCTCGTACACCTACTCGAAGTCCAGGGGCAATCTGGAATGGAGCCAGGGCGCCAACGCGGATTTCGACATCTATCCGTGGCACTGGGAAAACCGCTACGGTTACCTCAGCGACCACCGTGCCCATCGCGTCAAGCTCAATGGGTTCTTCTACATCAAGGGTGACTGGACGATCGCGTTCGATGGGTTCTGGTCGTCCGCCTTCACGTGGGAACCGCAGGCGACGCCGTTCGACAACCCCGAGATTTCGTACGATGTCTACTTCCTCGAGCCCCGTGGCAGTCGAGAGGCGTTCGACGCCTACAGCCTCAACCTCCAGCTGAGCAAGGGATTCAACTTTGGAAACAGCCTGCGATTGGTGCTGATCGGCACGGTGTACAACACCTTCAGCACAGAGTACGGCACTGATGTCTGCAGCCTGAGCATGGGCTGCGGAGGATTCGAAATGGGCGACGCGACGGATTGGAGCCTGCCGCGAAGCTACGAACTCGGATTCCGTCTCGAATTCTGATGTGAGCCAACCTCCTTTCTCTCGCCCGCCCTTCGGGGCGGGTCTTTTTGTGCGGTCGGTTCAGCTCCAGGGGACTTTTCCGGCGGGTCGGATCACGCAGACCTATAATGACGCTGATGGCGAAGAACACTTGGCCGGACGTGCCCGCCACCATGCCCACTCGAGGCTGGGGCTGGGGCAAGGTAATGGGTCGAACGATGTTAAGTCGTGCCGGCTGGGGTTTCGAAGGTGAAATCCCTTCAATTTCGAAGGGAGTGATCATTGTCGCTCCGCACACATCAAACTGGGATTTCGTGGTTGGTGCCGCCGGGATGCTTGCCCTCGATCTGGATATCCGCTTCCTCGGGAAGCACACCCTCTTCCAGGGCCCGCTCGCTCCGTTGATGCGGGGACTCGGCGGTATTCCGGTCGATCGGTCACAGGTCGGTGGCGGAGTGGTGGAGGACATGGCAGCTCTCTTCGAGCAGGAGGAGCAGCTGCTTCTTGCGCTCGCGCCCGAGGGGACCAGAAGCTCGGTCGAAAGGTGGAAGACCGGATTTCATCGCATCGCTCTGGCCGCGTCGGTGCCGGTGGTGGCCGTTGCTCTCGATTATGTCAACAAGAAGATCCGATTCGGTCCGTGTATGAAGGTAACGGATGACCTCGAGCACGACCTGGAGGTCTTTCAACACTTTTTTTCTGACGCTGGCGGGAAACGGGGAAACCCGGAGGGCCCTTCTGCGTAGTACTCGAGACTACGCCCCAACGCGGAGGGCCTGTGAACAGCAAGGTCGAAGAGATCCTGGTCGCAGCGACGGTAGGCCTTGCAATCTCGGCACCGCTGGCCACACAGGAGACTCAACCGGAAAAAGCCTGCACGGACCCCAAGTACTCGCAGTTCGATTTCTGGAGCGGCATCTATACTCGCGACAGGAAATAGATCCGTCTGGAGGCCCCGTGCGGATAGCCCTCGTCCAGCAGCACGCCACCGACGACCGAGAGGACAACGTTCGGCGGGGCCTCGAGGCTCTGCAGCGGGCGGCGGATGGCGGGGCCGATCTGGTCTGCTTCGCCGAGCTCGCCTTCGAGCCGTTCTACCCGCAGCGGCCGGCCACGGGGAATCCGAAGGTGCTGGCCCAGGAGATTCCGGGCCCCGTGACCGAGGCCTTCGCCGGGGCCGCGGGCCAGCGAGGCGTCGTCGTCGTGCTCAACGTGTACGAACGTGACGGCGACCGGTGCTACGATTCATCTCCTGTCATCGACGCAGATGGTGCCTTGCTCGGCCGTGCGCGAATGGTCCATATCACCGACTATCCGTGTTTTCACGAGAAGGGCTACTACGCGCCGGGCGACACGGGAGCGCCCGTCTTCGAGACGAAGGTCGGGAGAATTGGCGTTTCGATCTGTTACGACCGTCACTATCCCGAGTACATGCGTGCCCTCGCGCTGGCCGGAGCCCATCTGGTTGTGGTGCCGCAGGCCGGCGCGGTAGACGAGTGGCCGGACGGGCTGTACGAGGCGGAACTCAGGGTGGCCGCTTTCCAGAACGGCTACTTCACAGCGCTCTGCAATAGGGTCGGCGTCGAGGACTGCCTGGAGTTCGCCGGTGAGTCTTTCGTGTGCGCGCCCGACGGAACGGTGCTGGCGCGCGCCCCCCGGGGCGAAGACCACATTCTGTTCGCCGATATCGACCCGGCAGAGGTGCTCGATAGTCACGCCCGGAAGCTCTTCCTGCGCGATCGGCGGCCCGAGCTTTATGCCGACTGGCTGGGCTAGTTCGGTGAGAGCCGGCCCGTTGGACGGTACGGCAGCACCTCGCCAAGGCTGAGGCGTGCGGGCAGTGTGAAGACGCTCCCTGCATCGTTGGTGACGATGCAGTCGAAGTCTCCGACCAGCGACTGGTCGACGTGGCGGATCCGAAGCCATTTGGTGCGGCTTCCGGTAATCCCCTCCCCATCCTCGAGCTCGACACTGTTGCGCCGCCACCGATAGCGAACTGGACTCTCACTGTGGGTTTCAATCGCGAAGTGGGTTCTTGAGCCTTCGCGAACCGTCACCGACCGGGGCTGGAGGGTGACGGCGGGTTCGGGGAGATCTGTTTGAACGATGCGGAGCCGCAGGGGATCGCCGAACCGGTGACCGTTGCCGAGGATCATCCTTCCTTCGAGGGTGACCTCGCGGGTCGGTTCCCCGGAGAGATCCGGTGCGGCCTGCACTTCGATCCAGAACTCGTGTGTCTCGCCCGGCGGCACCTCGACGTCGGGTCCGATGAGTTCGGTCGCTATCGCCCAGGCATAGGTTTCGGTCTGGAGATCGAAGATGTGACCCGATGCAGCGGTCCAGGTCGTCGTTCCGGTGTTGCGTACCGTGACCGACACCTCGAGCATCGAATCCGAACCGATGAAGGCCGGGATGGCGTGGGCGACGATCTCGGCATCATCGATCTCGGCTTCCGAAATGAAGTGCTGATACGCGAAAAAGGCGGGCTTACGCCGGAGAACGGCTCCGTCCTCGATGATGCCGAAGCTCGTGGGGGCCGGCTGCGGGCCGTCGAACATGTGGTAGAAGAAGATCCGATCCATCCAGCCGGCCTCGGGGTGCGGTCCGAACCAGTCAGCGAGTAGGTTTTCATAGAACGTTGCCTGCCGGTTCTCGCTGTACTCTTCGGTCTCGATCCCGGTTTCGGTCAGCCAGAAAGGACGTCCCCACCAGCCGGTGTCTCTGAGGAGGTCCCGCACGGAGGGCGAGCTCAATGGCAGGTCGGGTTTCTGGTCGAGATCGTAGGTGATTTCGCTCGCCCTGCCGTAGGAGGGGTAGACGTGGTGCGTCACGATGTCGATCGCGCCCCCCGCGCGCTGGATGACCGCTGTCAGCCAGTCTGCCCAGTCGTAGGTCGAGAGGTGGGCAAGGTCTGGTGCGCAGATCAGAGCGCCGGGGTCCGCTGTGCGGATCGCCTCGATGGCCGGGAGAAGCAGTATCTCGAGATACTGGGTGCGTGTGCCTTCCCAGAAGCGGGGGAGATTGGGCTCGTTCCAGATGCCCCAGGCGTCGACCCTGCCGCGGTATCGCGAGGCCACCAGGTAGCAGAACTCCTGCCATTCGGTAGAGTCTTTGGGCACGCCAGAGAACGCCGAACCCGAGGTGGCCCAACCGGGGGTCGAGCCAAAACTGGCGTAGATTCGAAGCCCTCGCGCCTCGAGCCGGTCGATGAGCCTGTCGTACCTTTGCCAGCTGTAGGCGTCCCGCTCCGGCTCGATCACCATCCATTCGAAATCGACTCTCACCCAGGTGATGCCGGCCTCGACGATCTCGTCGGCGATTGGGTCGAGTGGCACGTGCGCGTTGATGCCGAAGGTTGATGCCTGTGACGGACTCGCGCTCAAAACGAACAGGGCAAGAGTTCCCAAGACCAGAAATGGGTGCCGCTTCGCGGTTCGGGATGATATCGATCGATTCTTCATCGTCGCGTCGTGATGCCGTCAAGCGACTTCGGGCAGATACTTCTCGCGAGCCAGGCGCCAGAACACGACCAGAAACGCGGTCAGCGGGATCGCCAGAATCATGCCCATGATCCCGTTGAGAGCGGTGCCCCAGAAGAAGATCGCGATGATGATGACCACCGGGTGGAGACCGGTACGATCGCCCATGATCTTGGGTGTGAGGAGATAGCCTTCGATCAGTTGCACCGTGCCGACCACTACGAGCACCAGCAGCACGCGCACGATTCCGCCGTCCTCTTGGAAAAACGCGAGCGGTATCGCGGTGCAGAGGCCGATGATGTTGCCCAGGTACGGGACGATGTTGAGGAATCCAAGGGCGAGCCCTATGACAAAGCCGTACTTCAGTCCGACCAGTGTGAAACCGATTGCGAAAAGCAGGCCCTGCACGGATGCAATGACCAATTGGCCGCGGAAGAAGGCAACGATGATGTTGACGAATTCCTCGAAGAGATAGAGCAGGTCCTGACGTGTTTCCGGTTTGAGGAAGGGAAGGAACCGCTCGAGATTACCGATTTGAGAGGTGTCGGCCATGAGGAAGAAGGCGAAGTAAATCGGTGTCACTACCCACCCGAGGAGGGCTGCGATTTTCGACAGAACGCCGGCGCCAGCGGAAACCACCCGCTCGCCAACGAATTGGACCGCATCGACCACCGCTCCGCCCTGTCCCTCGACCGCATCGCCGAACGCCTGGCCGAGCGGCGTCTCGTTGAAGAACTGGACCAGGCCAGGGGCACGTTCGCGCGCCCATGCGATGGCTGATTGCCACCACGCGGGGAACGCCTCGACAAGTCCCTTGACCTGTTCGACCAACAGGTCGCCGAAAAACCACGCGAGAGCAGCGACGGGGATGATGAAAGACAGGAAAACCACGATGACTGCCGGGACTGGCCCGAGCTTCAGCTTCGTCGAAATAAACTCGTAATACGGTTTGACGACCAGGGCGGCGACGGCCGCGACCGCGAGAGGTAGGAATACCGCCGAGAACTTCGCGAGAAACGCGCCGACGATCCAGAAGAGAGCCCCTACCGCGACGATAATGACAACAGTCGCCAGAATCGTGATCGCAGCGGCAATTGTCTTGCGCTGTCGCTCGCTGAACTCGATGGCCATCCAACCTCCGGATGCAGATGATAGCAAGATTGCGACCGAAAGAATTAGGAACTAGGAATTAGGAATTCGGAATTTCCACACGCACCCCCGAAAGAGAGGGTCCGGTGGAGGAGAATTCAAAATTGAGAATTCTCAAATGGTGGCCATTCTTCCCGGATCGGTGTCAAGCCGCTGACCGGGCGAGGTCACGGTCGATTTGGTGGGCGGGTGTGAGAAAGCGCAGATTCGCGTAGAACTCGGCACGATCGATGAACTCGCCGATCGCTGCTCCAAGCATGGCCACTGGGGCTGGAATCAAACCAGTTGCCGCGAGGGCGATTGCCGGAAAGAGCCCGACACCGATGCGGATCGGGGCGAGGGCGTTGCCGCCTGGCCTCGGCCGTTTGTTCCGCGCGAGATAGAGCACGAGCTTGAGCACCACCACCGGCCAGAGGATGGCCGGGTTGCCGGCAAGAATGCCGACGTAAAGCGCGGCCGTGAGCGTCGCCATGGCACTGTGGGGCACGGTATGAACCGGTTGGTCGGGTGCCCGGTAGACCATGTCCATGGCGAACATCGAGGCAAAACCGATGCATGCGATCGCCTGTTGCGGCCAGAAGACCGTCCTCGCGCCCATCAGGCTGACACAGGCGGCGGCGAAGAAGCTCGAAAAAAGGACGACCTCTCGGCTCACCCAGGATCGGCGCAGGTTGAGCGGCGCACGCCACGCACGCGAGATTCGCCCGAGGTGAAGGGTGCTGATCCCCATCGCGAGCAGCCCCGCAACGGAGAACACCGGCAGAGAAACCCTCGTGAAATCTGCTGCGGATGCGGTGAACCACGCCACTAACATGGCAGCTACCCAGGAAAAGAAAAGCAGAGACCACTCGTTTCTCAGACCGCTCCAGTCGATCGAGGAGGGTCGGGCGGGGAAATTGAAGGCGACAGGAGCCGCTGTCATGGCTGGGGCCGTCTCGTGCCGCGAGCCTTCGAAGCGCACCGCAGGTCGCAGGCCGGTGTCCGGGAAGCCCGGCTGATGGTTCGCCACCGGTGTGTTGATCCGCTCGAAATCGAGCGCATCGGTGGGGCATGCCGAAACGCATGCCGGACGCCGCCCCTGTTGCAGCCTCTCGTGGCAGAACGTACATTTCTCCATCAACCCGGATACCGGGTCGAAACGAGGTGCGTCGTAGGGGCAGACCCAGGAGCAGTAGCGACACCCCATGCACCGCTCCCGGTGGATCAATACCGCACCGGACTCGGGCTCTATGACGTATGCGTCGGCCGGACAGTTCGCCTGGCAGGCGGGGTCGAAACAGTGGTTGCAGGCGAGGCTGAGGTGGAAGACCGGTTGCGTTGCCAGTCTCTGGTGATTGAAGGTGTAAACACCACGCCAGTTTGATTCCGCGGCGACGGGGTTCTCGTTGTTGCACGCGACCACGCAGGCCGCACAGCCGGTGCATCGGTCGAGGTCGAGCACGAAGGAGCCATGGCTGCCGCCCGCCATCAGGTGGGTTCCACCTCGACCGCGTTGTCGTGAAAGGCCGCGCCGTGCCCCATGTCCGTTTCCCGAGCGGCGGAGAGGCGGTTCACTCCGCCACCTTCCGAGAGCCACCATCCGTTGTGGACCACCACGCACCCCGGTTTCAGGCTGTGGTCGATCCTCACCACGAGCTCGAGTGAGCCACGGCGGTTGAAGATCCGAGCATGATCGCCGTCGGTCAGTGCGCGGTCCGCGGCATCAACCGGGCTCATCTCGAGGACAGGATCGGGATCGAGCCCGCGTATCGTCGGAAGGTTGCCGAACTGTGAGTGAATACGGTTCTTGGTGTTCGGTGTCAGAATATGGAGAGGGAATCCTTCAGCACTGCCGCGTTCCGGCCGTTCGGCGGGCGGTTTCCACAACGGCAACGGATTGCTTCCCCACCGTAGCTCGGCCTCCGTGGAGAGCAGCTCGATCTTGCCCGAGGGAGTGGGGAAGACGAGGTCCTCCCAGGCAACCTCCTGGGTGCCTGGTGCGAGGATCGGGCCGCAGCGAAGACTGTCGAGGGAGATGTCGGGGAATTCCTCGAGCCGCTGCTCGAGCCAGGTTTCGAGCGCGGAATCGGAAGGGAAGGGTATTGCAGCTGCAACCTCGTCCCGGGGCAGCTCGAGCCGTTGCGCCAGCTCCCAGTAGATTTCCGTCTCGGGTCGGACCTCCCCGGGGGGATTGATCAGCTTGTCCTTGATCTGGATATAGGGGTGCCAATAGGCACCGATGACGTCAGTCTGCTCGAACATGGTCTTCGCCGGCAGAACGATATCGGCCTCGCGGGCGGTGTCGGTGAGAAACTGGTCGACGACCACGCGAAAATCGAGCCGCCGAAATGCTTCGACGACCGAATGGGTGTCTGGGTTCTGGGTCACCGGGTTGCCACGTTCGACCCAGGCGACCTTGAGCCCCGGGTCACGCTGCTCAAGCATCTGGGGTCCCAGGCGCGCAGTCGAGATCGAAACTCTTATCGGGTGGTCGTCGATTTCGGGGGGGTAGAGTGCGAGCGGATCTCTGATCGTACTGAAGACATCGCTCTGAAGATTGGCGTAGATCCAACCCGACCCGGCTTTGCCCAGATTCCCGGTGATGGCGAGAAGGGCGATTATTGCGCGCATGGTCTGCGCCGAGTTCGTGTACCTCTGCATCCCGAACCCTGCACAAATGCTGCACGGAGCTCGCGAAGCGACCAGACTCGCAAGGTCATCGATGACGTCCTCCGGCACGTCGGTGATGTCGGCAACGCGGTCGGGCGGAAAGTCGCGGACCATGGCAGCGAACTCCGGGAACCCATGTACGTGCTCACGGATGAAGTCTTCGTCGATCGCGCCACGCGCGATCAGCAGATGGGCGACGCCGAGCGCTAGCGCCCCGTCGGTGCCGGGTCTGACTTGCACCAGGAGCTCGGCGCTCTCCGCCGATTGTGTTCGCCGGGGATCGATGACGACGACGCGCGCGCCGCGTTCCACCGCGTCTTCGACGAATCGCATCTGATGGACATTGGTTTCGGCGGGGTTCTTGCCCCAGAAAATGATCAGTCGGGCGTTGACGAGATCCCATGGGGCGTTGTGCTTGTTTTCGCCGAGGGTGAGGCGCGTCGCTTCGAGACCGGCCGGCCAGCAGAGATCTCCGTAGGTCGTGGTGCAACCACCAAATAGACGCCAGAACTCCTTCGCAACACCGTTCAGCAGCCCCTTTGTGCCGCTCCCGTTATAGAAGAAGACGCTGCGCGGACCGAATTCCTCGCGTGCTCGGCTGAGCTCGCTGGAGATACGGGAGATCGCCGAGTCCCACGAAATGGCCTCGAAGTCACCGGACGGGGTGCGCCGAAGCGGCTGGAGGATCCGCTCGTTCGAGTACACGCGTTCGATGTATGAGAGACCCTTGAGGCACACGCCCTCCGATGTAGCGCGGTTGCCGGAGTGTGACTCGATGGCCCGGATCTTTCCATTTTCCACCTCGACACGCATGCCGCAGGTTGAGTAACAGTTTCTCGGGCACGCGGTGGTAAATACATCTCCCACCGCACGAGTATAGGTTGAACCCTGCGGCTATCATCCTTCGCCAGGTGGCAAGTCTCATTTCCCTGTGAAACCGAATGAGCAAGCAGTAACCGTCATCGCCATTGCCAATTCGATCGGGGAACACCGTGAGCGAACGACGAAAACGGTGGAGAAAGCAAAGGCGCGCCGATGAAAAGGCCACAGATCCCTTGATCGTACGCTTTCCGCTTCGTCCTCAGGCCTTCTCTGTGACAGATCGCTCAACCGGTCGGGATGGCATCGCAAAACCGTGTTGCAGCATCGCTCGGAATGACGGATTGACGATGCATCGCGCGCTGTCAGCGGTCGGTGACGTACTCCGCCAAATTCCTCCAGAATTCGAGGTTGGGAGCCTGTCCCCCCGGGGCACCGAGAATTCCGAGGTCCGCGAGCACCAACACCTCCCCGGCGCCCGCATTTGCCAGCGCGACCACCGGATGGACGCCGACGCGGGCCAGCATTTCGAACTCGGGAGCGGAGAATCGAACGGCGTTGTCGTCTGCCAGCTGCAGATCGGGGATCCCGGCGACTAACTCGTGGTTGGACGTGATTGTGGCAGTCGTCTGGGCGAGGCCCAAATGGCCCACGGTGAAGCTCACGCCGAAGCGTTCGGCCAGCAAGTTGGCGTCTTCCCAATCCTCGTTGTCCTCGTAGGCGTAGTTGACGTACTTGAGGCGACGAGCGCTGTTGGTGATGATGAGCAGCCCTCCATCACGGACCCAGTCTTCGAGTAGATCGACCTCGGCGATCGTCCAGGCCTCGTCGTAGAGTGAAAGGTCTCCTTCGCTGCTTGGATAGTCGTAAACCGGGAGGGCGATGACCATGTCCGTGTCCTCGAGATCCGCGGCCGTCAGCGCACTGCCATAAGGCACTGTGTCGACGTCGATGCCTTCCCACGCCATTGCCATACCGAACTCGGTGAAGCTCGGCGCCGACATGTGGGCAGCCTCGGTGTGTGAGCCGACGAACAGGGCGCGGTGGGTTGCCGGCGGCGTCACCCGGAGCTGCGGGTTGTCCTCTGCCGTCCGCAGCGCCGCCGTCAACAGCACTTCGGCCATTTCCTGGTAGACGCCCCGGACCTCCTGGGCGAGCTCAACCGTGTCGTAGGGATCGTGCAAGTGGTTGTCGTAGTGCACCTCGAGCTCATCATAAGGATTCATGAAAATCATGTTCGCGCTCGGAAGGTCGAGCGCCACGAAATTCCCGTTGTCAGACCCCAGCCCATAGTAGGGAACCGGTTCGGTGTGGATGCCTCTGATCAAAGCAGCGTCCTCGAGGTATGCCGGCCAAAGAATGCGATCATCGCCGAAGCGCCCGTAGGGCCAGGTTTCCAAAGTGATGTAATTCGAGATGTCATCGACCGGTCGCCCCAGGCAGTCCATCTGGAGCATCGCGATACTTCGGTCGATCAGCTCCGAATGGGCGGACACGAACGACGCGGAACCGAAGAGCCCGCGCTCGTGGCTGCCGAACCACACGAGATGGAGATCCACCGGCGGTATGGTGCGAGACCGGTCGAGCGCGCGAGCGACCTCCACTAAAGCCGCGGAACCGCTGCCGTTGTCCAAAGCTCCGGGTGTGTTCGGAGAGTCGATATGGGCACCGAGAATCATTGCGCGTGAGGGGTCTCTTCCGGGGATACGTGCCATCAGGAAGGAGGAGACGCCCGGAGAGAAGAGATCGACGTCCCAGGTCAACCTCGCTCCCTGGAGATTCGCCAGGTCGTTCCAACTGTCCACCCCAGCGACGTCCAGGTCTTCGAGGCGGACCACCATGACCGGCGGCAGGGGATCGACCTCGACCCACGTGAAGGCGGGAAGGTCGCTGGCAAAGCTTCCGTGACTCAGCCCGCGCCGATTCGAGTAACTCGTAACCAGGACGATCCCTGCCGGCTGCAGCTCGGCGATGCGCCAGGCCCGTTCGACCGCGACCGAAAGGTCGTTGATGACGCGGTCGATCACCTCGTAGTCCAGGAACACCACGCGTCCGGCGACCTGAGGCGCCGTCAGGGAGTCGATTTCAGCTGCGGAGCGGACCAGAATGGGAGCTCCTTCGACGGTCACCGGATCGCTTCGAGTGTCATTGAGGGTGCCGTCCGAGTCGAATCGGATCGCCAGGTCGATCCGGTCGCGATGGCCCGGCGGCGCGCTGGCCGGAACCTCGATGAAAGCATCATTCGTCCTGAGATAAACGCGCGTCTGCCAAAACTCGATGCCAAGGAATGTCCGGAAGTACTGGCGTTCCAGCTGGAGACCGCGAACCCGGAGAAATCCCATCCTGGAGAGGCGTTTTTCGACCCACGATATAGCCTGCTCCTCACCTCGAGTCGTAGAGTGCCGCCACCCGTTGTTGCTGCCGATGGAGGTGAGCTCGGTGAGCGTGGTGAGAAGGCGATCGGCGGTGATCTGCGAAAAGGGATCGCCTTCGACCGACCGGCGCCCGCTCGCGCGGTGAATCGCGGCGCCTTCGTTGGTGAGTCTCTTTTCCGGTGCGGATTCTGGCGTGGCGCCCAGAGATAGGCCGACTGCCACGAGCGAAACCACGATTCGCGAAATCTGGGGCATTACTTCCTCCTCCGGAGAAGTCCCACCATAGATATACCGCGGATTCCAAGCGAAGTTTCCACAATCTCGACCGCGCGCCGGTGGACGGAGCCCGTGGTACCCTCGGCGAGAACATCTTCAATGTGGTGAGGCTCAACAAAAAATGACGGATTGGCAGCGAGGGCGTATGATTTCCTCGATCGGGACCATAGAAGTGTCGGTGGATGACGCGGGTGCCCTGACAAGCATCTCGTTCGTGGATGACACCTCGACGGAATTGGGAAAACCCGACGACGCCTGTGTCCGTGTAATTCGCCAACTCCAAGAGTACCTCCGGGGCGAGAGGCGGCGTTTCCGGCTCCCCCTCGCGCCCGACGGAACCGAATTCGAGCACCGAGTGTGGGCCGAGGTGTGCCGGATCCCTTTCGGTTCCACCGACACCTACGGTGAGATTGCGCGCCGACTCGGAGTTCCCGATTCCGCTCGCGCGGTCGGGGCAGCCAACTCCCGAAATCCGATCGCAATCATGATTCCGTGCCATCGCGTAATCGGTGCCGGAGGAGGCCTCACCGGATACGCTGGAGGCATCGATCGCAAGAAGTGGCTGCTCGACCACGAAGCGGGTCAACTGCGCCTCGGATTTTAAAACGTTAAAACGTTAAACGTTTAAACGTTATAGCGTTGGGAGATTGAAGGGCAGGGCAGAGGCAAGCAGGGGGCGCGGGTGGAACGTTTCAACGCTCGAACGTTCAACCGTGTTCTTTTATCAACGACGCCATCTCTTGCTGAAAAGCGTCGATGATGGTTTCGGGGTCCGGCACCAGACCCGAGTCCGTGGCGACGCCCAAGCGCACCTGTCCGGCGTAACTGAGAATGCTGACGCCGAGGCCGAGGCGAGCCGATTGCGGTACCCAGAACATCATGCTGCGCATCGCCTTGCCCGCCAGGTAGATTTCTTCACGCGGTCCGGGAACGTTTGTCATTACGGCTGTCGCCTTTGATCCGAATAGCTGCAGGGCGACGCTTTCGACCTTCGGCCCCGTGAGGCCGACCGCGTTCAGCAGGGCGAAGATGACCATTGGCTCGGACGATCTCTTGATCGCGTCCATCCGCTGCTTGAGCTCGGTCAGCCGGTCATCACGATCGGCGATGCCGATCGGCAGGGCGAGGAAGACCAGTCCGAAGCGATTCCCCAGGTTGATGATGTCGGACTCGGGACGCAGGTTGACCGGCACCACGGCTCGAATGTCGAGATCGTCCTCGACGTCGACGTTGCGGCCGATGAGGTAACGCCGGATTGCGCCGGTGACGCCGGCTAGAAGGACATCATTGATCGTCGCGCCCTTGGACTTCGAGTAGGCCTTGACGTCCTCCAGTGGCAGAACGCGAGACCAGGCGCAGCGCTTGGAGGTCGTGAGCTCCCCTTTGAAGATGGTCTCGGGGTCGGCAGGCATGGTTGCCAGCCGGGCGAGAACAGCGGTCCCTTTCGCCCCTTCCGTCATCATCTCGGCGGCTCGCGAAGGGTCGGAAAGGGTTTCCAGCGTTTTGTCGACCAGTCGGGCGGTCACCCGACTGACGGAATACACCGCGTCGTTGACGACTTCCGGCAGCCAGAAACCCTGGCCCAACGGTTTTCGCCGCCGGTGCCCACGTCGCACCTTGGCAGAGCCCTTTGGCGAGTCGTCGGTGAGGCTGAGCAGCACCCGCACCAGGGCGATGCCGTCTGCGATGCAGTGGTGGATCTTTGCGACCACCGCCGAACCGCCACGGTAATTCTCGATGTATTGGAACTGCCACAGGGGCTTGGAGTAGTCGAGCGGGGTGCTCATGATCGTGCTCACCAGCTCCTGGAGCTCCTTCTGGCCTCCTGGATCCGGCAGTGCCACTCGCTGCAGGTGCGCGCGGAGGTTGAAGTGCTCGTCGTCGACCCAGCGCGGACCGAGGCCAGGCACGGTCGACAGCGCGACCTTCTGCCGAAATCGTTCGAACGGCAGGAGGCGGTCCTCGATCAGCTCCTTGAGCTCGTCGAAATCCAGCTTTTCGTAAAACGACATCACCCCGGTGATGAGCATCAGGTTGGTGGGGGACTCCATGTGCAGCCACGCCGCGTCCACGTTCGACATCGGCTTGCCTTCGAGCAGAGCCATTTCAGACGTCCTCCCCGCTGGTTCTGTGCAGACTTTACCAGAGCCGACGGGAGGGCAGTGGTTCGACTCGACGGCCTTTCCCTACCGCCCGCCCACGGCACTATGGCTCGACGGGTTCCCCTGCCCACCCAACCTCGGCTCGTCGGCACCTGTTCTCATCGATGCCGATGGCATGCCTGATCGATGAGTCCCCGCCGTTTTGCCGTCTGGCCGTCTCGCCGTCGAGCCGTCAGCCCTTCTACGGTGCCGCCCTGCCCTCCGATGAAATGCCGAGGGTTATTCCGGGATTGGGCGGCTTCAAGTAACGCGCGAGAAAGGCGTAGGTCTTCTTCCGATAGCCCCACGCCTCTGGCGTGTCGAGACGGTCGAAGCTGTGCCCGCCGGGGACGTCTGAGACCTCGTGCTCGAAATCCTTTCCCGCCGCGGTCAGGGCCTCGATCAGGTGCTGGACCTCTATATAGTTGACGTCTTCGTCGTGGATGTTGGTGTGGATCCGTAGGGGCTTGGTGAGCTTGTCGACCGACCACACCGGCGAGCGGCGCTTGTACTCCGCCAGGTTCTCCTCTGCGGACTTGCCGATGAAGTAGTCCGCTTCGTAAAGATCGCGGTATCCCTGGGAGGCGTAACCCATGCGCTGGACGAGATCAGAAACCGGAACGCCGGCGAAGCCGCAGGCGTAGGAATCGGGGTAGCGAAAGAGGCTGAAAAGGGTGATCAGTCCGCCGTGGCTCCAGCCGAGAATGCCGACCCGGCTGCGGTCGACGCGCGGGTGGTTCTCGACCACCCAATCACGGGCGGCGAGCGCATCCGCGACCTCGAGGCCACCGTAATCGATGTCCTCGTACATGCCGCGGCCGTAACCGGTGGAACCGCGATATTCCGGAGCAACGACGATGTAGCCCTGGGTGATCAGCTCGCGCACGATGTGCGCGTAGTAGGTGGTGAAGTCGCCGTGGACACCGCCGTGTGGCAGGACCAGTAACGGGAGTTTGCCTTCATCGTCGAAGCCTTTCGGCGTGAAGAGATAGGCGTAGAACTTGAGCTGATTGCCAGCATTGACGCCGGTCGGGTTCTCTTCCTTCCATCGTGGTGGACCGTAGATGCGGCTCTTGTCGACAACCGCTACATCACCGACCCGTTCGTACCAGAGGATGTCATCGATGCGCTTGGCGAGAACGTCGAGCTCGTGGCCGATGCTCTCGCGTGATTTCTTGATGGCTTCGACAGTCTCGTTCTCCGGGGAATCTGCGAAGACGGCGAGGTTGCATGAAAGAATGGTGGCGAGGAAGAGCACGGCGATTCGTTGCATGGCGCGGCCTCCTTCGGAGCACAATTCTATACCGGCGCCACAGGGCGGGTGCGCGGCAAATTCGAAATCCGAAATTCGAAATTCGAAATGCGTCGGGCGGCCGGTCACGCGTACCGTTCGAGAAACAGCTCGAGCAGGCGGTCTGCCTCGATCGACGGACGAAGACTCCACAGGATCTTGCGGTGTTCCTCCTCGTCGGCCACGTAGTCCCTGAGGAAAATCTGGATGCGCTCGCGCAGCCGTTCCTCGTCCATCTCGCTGTGGAACTGAGTGCCGTAGACCGGCTTTCCGCCAAGTCGTATGACCTGATGCGGACAGAGATCGGATCGTGCGAGTTCGAGCCAGCCGGGACCGAGCTCACGGACGCGGTCGTTGTGGCCGAGCTGGACGTGAAATGTCCTCGGAAACTCGGTGAAGAGCGGATCGGCCTCGCCGGCTTCGGTGAGTTCAATCGGAAATGTCCCGACCTCGGACCGCTCCCTGTCCTCGGTCACGCACCCGCCGCCGAGATCGGCCAGGAACTGATGTCCCCAGCAGGCGCCGAATACCGGGCGCTCATCGTCGATGAGTCGCTGAATGACCTCGCGAAGAGGTGCCGTGAACGGGTGCTCCCGGGTCACGGAATACGCGCCCGCGCCGCCAATCAGGACGGCATGGGCATCCTCGACATCCGACCACTGCACCTGCGGCGCGTCCGGCAGATTGATGAAACGGAACTGGTGTCTCGCGACCCGACAGCGCTCGATGAAACAGCTCTGCTCCTGTTTCAGCGAGACCAGCTCGTTTCGCACCTGCAGAAGGACCAGCCGGAGTCGGGTTCGCGGCGTCCCCATCAGCCTCGCCAGCCGTCTTTCCAGGAGCGAATTGTGGCAAAGACTTCGACCTCCGACGTGAGATCTCGCCCGGCAAACTGTCTCGCAGCGCTGATCACCGCCGGCTGTTGGCAACGGAGAAACGGGTTGGTTTCGAGCTCCTCCGCGATAGTGGATGGTACCGTCGGACGCCGAGCTGCGCGAGTGGTCCGAGCCCGTTCCGCGCGCGCCTCGAGAGCCCGATTGTCCGGCTCCACCTCGCGAGCGAATTGGAGATTGGCGACGGTGTACTCGTGCGCGCAGTAGACCAGGGTCTCTCCCGGGAGACCGGCGAGTAGGTTCAGCGAATTGTGCATCTGATCGGCGGTGCCCTCGAATATCCGACCGCAGCCGCCCGCGAATAGGGTGTCGCCGACGAAGGCGAAACCGTCGCCAAGATAGGCGATGTGCCCGGCGGTATGACCGGGGACGTCGATGACCGCCAGCTCGAGGCCGGTTTCGGGTAGAAGCGCTCGATCGCCACCGCCGATGGGTCGGTCGACCGTCGAGATGCTCTCCCGCGCAGGACCGTAGACTGGCGAGGAATGACTCCCGAGCACATCGCTCACGCCTCCGACGTGGTCGCCGTGATGGTGGGTGAGGAGGATGGCCTCGAGCTTCAGCTCGCGTTTTTCGAGAATCTCGAGCACGAGCTCGGCCTCACCCGGATCGACGACGACCGCTCCATCCGAGGACGGCGCCGTCATCAGCCAGATGTAATTGTCGGAGAACGCGGGAACGGGTTCGATGATTGCCATTGGCTCATGCTGCCAAAGCCCGGCGGCGACAGTCAAATGATCCCCGTTCGATCGGGCAAATCGATGGACGTGGCAGAATGCTGAAATGAAAACCCGCTATCTGTTGGTTGCCGACAGTCTGGACGATCTCA
This sequence comes from Acidobacteriota bacterium, assembly GCA_022340665.1. NCBI lineage: Bacteria > Pseudomonadati > Acidobacteriota > Acidobacteriota bacterium. Next base: position 26,949 of record JAJDNM010000054.1, read on the forward strand.
ATCCCGAGTTTGACCTCGGAGTCTGCTTGAGCACCGAGCTCATTGATCGCGGTATCGGTGTCGACTATCTCGACCTTCCGGCTACCGATCCCGATCAGAGTTCTGAAGGATATCTCGCGAGCCTTCCGGTGCGCGAAATTTTTTCGTCGGAAGCGGCACGAGTCCCGTTCTGGGAACTCGGACCGTCTCGAAACGCTGATGTCCGTGAGTATCGGGTCATTCTCCAGCGCAAGGACCCACCGGTCGACCAGGCGTTCATTTTGCGGGCTCGGCATTTCGAGGCCGCGCCGGAAGAGATCGTCCAGATCAACCAACCCCCGGCCACTTACAAGCTCTCAGAGCACACCGCCGCCCTCCGCTATCCGGAGTACGCCGCGCCGACCCGGGTATGTTCGAGCCTGGATGAGGTACTGGCTGCCGTCCGCGAAATGCCCGGCGAGGCAGTGCTCAAGCCAGAGAACACCTACTGCGGCATCGGCGTCACCTTTGTCGAGCCAACCGCGTCGGAGGCCTTGATCACGGCCTATTGGGACGAGTGGAAGCCGCACGTAATCGTCCAGCCGTATCTCGACGCAATCGAGTCGTCCGGCGACCTCAGGATCCTGACGATCAACGAAGTGGTCCTGGGATCAGTGCTGCGCGTCCCCGCGGATGGCTCCAGGCTCGCCAACCTGCACCAGGGTGCGACCGCGGCGCCGCTCGAGCCGACGCCCCGCCAGCTGGAAGCCTGCAAGGTGGTAGCGAAGGACCTCAATCCCCTCGGACTGCACCTCCTTGGTCTCGATTTTATCGGCGAACACCTGACTGAGGTGAACTTTACCTCGCCGACGACAATTGTTCAGATCAACAGGGTCAACGGCATCCGGGCGGACATTGTCCTGGTCGACGAGCTTGAGCGAATGTGGAGAGCAAGAGTCTTCAACGACTTCGGCTGACTCGCGAAATCAGTGGAGCATTTCGTTGAGGTATCCGGTCAGGCGCGCGCGATCGCCCTCGCGGAAGCCGTCGAACCGTGCACCGACACCCTCCATCTTCTCAGACTCGATGTTGGTAGTGCGGGCAATGGTCGCGCGGCCTCGTATCGATTCGGGTTGGCCAGGGATGTTGATCTCGAAATCAATCGTCGTGCCAGGCGGATAGTGCCCGAAACCACGAAGCAGCATTCCGGATTCCGAGACGTTCTCGGTCTGGCAGAACGTTCGAAGCGGACGGCGGTCGAGGTGGAGAACGACCCGGGTCGGGGCGCGCAGGGGCGCGCGAGGTGCGACCGACGAAAGTTCCAGAATCGCCGGTGCGAGACGATCTTGCATCTGATCGACGGAGATGGCTCGATTGATGCCGACGCCGATGCCGACGAATGTCTCGGCGGCTTCCATGTGTCTCGGCTCGGAGAGCAAGATGATGCCGCATTGCTGATTGACCGAGCCTGGAGATCGAACGCAACGGACGAAACGGCGCAGGGCGTTGATAGACCCGGGAAAGCCGATCACGATGGCGTCGAACGAGTAGGTTTGCACGAGTTCCAGCGTATTGTCGTCCCAGGGGGCCATCTGGAGCTCGATATCGCTCGCGGCGACCGCTCTGTTCGCCTCGGAAAAGGTCGCTGTGTCGACGCGGGTCATGAGGACGTTGGCAGTCACAGGTTCTTCTCTAGCTGGTCATTATAGTCACAGAATGAGGACTTTGCGAACACCTCGGGTGTTGATGATCACAAAAGCCCTGGAACTCAGGCATGCTCTCGGGCACACTGATCGCGATGACATCTCGGTCTGGCGACGATACGCGGTCCAAATTGCAAATTAGTCGCAATACCTCTCTGGCTTCGATGACCAGCCTCGAGCTCGGGGGTGCGGCCGACAGATTCGTGACAATCGGGAGTGTCGATGAAGTGCGAGAGGCGGTCTGCTTCGCTCGATCCGAGCGGCTTCCGATCTGCGTTCTGGGCTTTGGATCCAACGTCGTGATCGCAGACGAGGGCGTGCTGGGTCTGATGATCCACCCGGCCATCAGCGGCTTTGAGTTGGAGAGAGAAAGACGTGGCAGGCGCGTTCAGCTGACAGCCTCCGCTGGAGAATCGTGGGACGACCTCGTGGCGATGACGGTGGACCAGAGCCTCGCTGGCGTCGAATGCCTGTCCGGCATTCCCGGGTCGGTGGGTGCGGCGCCGATCCAGAACATCGGCGCTTACGGACAGGAGGTCGCATCGGTGATCGATCGGGTCCGGGTCCTCGACCTTGCGAATCTCGAGGTGAGCTGGATCTGGCACGAGCGGTGCGGCTTCGGCTACAGGACCAGCATCTTCCGCAGAGATCCGGGACGGTACCTGGTTCTGGCGGTGAGTTTTAGCCTCGTTTCTGGTGGCCGGGCCGCGATCCGGTATGACGAGTTGAAACGTACGCTCGGAGTCGGTCGGACTTTGCCTCCCGTGGAAGATGTGCGCGAGGCGGTGCTCGAACTCCGGCGGTCAAAATCGATGTTGATTGAAGAGGGTGACCCGAACCGGCGCAGCGTGGGGTCCTTCTTCCTCAATCCTGTGGTCGATCCGAGGAGCCTTCGGTCGTTGGAGGTCTACGCACGCGAGACGGCGACTTCCGGCCAGACGGACCATGTCCCCGCCTTCCCAGTTGCGGACGGAAAATTCAAGGTGCCTGCTGCCTGGCTGATCGAACGGGCGGGTTTCAAGAAGGGGATGCGTAGGGGATCGGTGGGCATTTCGACCGCCCATTCGCTGGCCCTGGTGCATCACGGTGGCGGTACGACTGCCGAGTTGATCGAGCTGGCGCGGGAGATCCGCGACGGGGTTCGGAGGGAGACCGGAATCGAGCTCGAGCCTGAGCCGACGTTTTTCGGCTTCCCGACCGCAAATCCACTCGCGGATACAGTTGAGAGTTAAGAGTTAAGAGTTAAGAGTTGAAAGTTGCGCTCGTCCTCCCGTTGCCAGGTGCGCGTGGGTGGGAACTCTAAACTCTCAACTCTGAATTCTGCACTCTGCAACCGTAACGCTAATCAGCCGAGTACGTCACCTCGAGACGCCGCGCGACTCGACCGGCGAGATACACCAGCACTGCCGAGCTGACCAACAAGGCCAGCAACGCGATCCATCGGGGGACGGGATCCGCCAGCAGGGCGAATGCGCCGAGGCCAACGGGCACCGGTGCGAAGGACACCAGATAGTGAATGAAGCTCAGGAACTTGAGGACGTTCGGCAAAAAGGGTGTCAGCGTTTCCCACCCGAGGAAGAGAATGGCGGGCACCATCGGGTTTTTGAAGTACAGCCCGGCAAGCATGAAGAGGGCGCCATAAGCGATGCACGCCAGAACGACGATCAGCTCGTAGCTCGCGAGTTGAGAGATGCCGGCGCCGGAGAGGAGCAGGCGGATACCCGCCGAGCCGTGCGGCAGATAGACCAAGAGATAGGTCAGGGCAGTCGTCGGAATCAGGACCAGAGAGGCCGCCAGGACGCCACCGAGGTACTTTCCCCATACGAGCCGATTGCGGGGCACCGGTGCGAGCAGGGTGTAGTGGAGTGATTTCTCGAGCATCTCTCCGCGAAAGAGGCGGACGAAGATCAGGGCGTTGGCGAAGAAGACGACGAAACGGAGGAGAAAGAAGTGAAAGACTTCGGCAAACTCGTTGGTCGCGTGAATCGCGTCGGCGCGCATCGAGGGTGGCATGAACAGCGCCCGCAGCACCATCAGGGCAAACGGCATCCCAACCAGCACGTAGACTGGAAGCGAACGGCGGCTGACGAGGCTACGCCGGATTTCGCTCTTGGCGAGGGTCGAGACCTGCAGTCGGCGAACGGTGGTCGCGTCGGTCATGCGCTGCCTCCGCCCGGAGCTTCACCAATCAGGTAGTCGTAGACCGCGTGCACGCTCTCGTCCGCCGGAGCGATGGTCTCGACCACCACCTCGTCGTCGATGACGATGCGGTTGAACTCCGTGAAGAAGGCCGATGCGTCTTTGGTGCGCACGAGCAGGGCGTCGTCCTCGACGATGCGCACCTCGACGACGTGTTCGAGCTCGACGACTCGTGATGCCACCAGATGCGGCTTGTCGCTGCGGATCAGGAGCTGGATGGGATGGGCGGTGATCTCGCCGCGGACCTCGCGGATCCCGCCCTCGGCGACGATCGTTCCCCCGTGGATCATGATGACACCGTCGGAAATCACGTCGACCTCGTGCAGGATGTGGCTGGACACGATGACGTGCCGTCCTTCCGCGGCGAACTGTGTGAAGAGATCGATCATCTCGGCGCGACCCATCGGGTCAAGCCCGTTCAGTGGTTCATCGAGGACCAGGACGCGGGGATCGTGGCAGTGCGCGTGGGCGAGCTTGATGCGCTGCCGCATACCCTTCGAATAACCCGCTATCTTCCGGTTTGCGGCTTCCGTCAGCCCGACACGGGTCAACGCCTTCCAGGCCTTTTCGTCGATCTCCTCTGAGGAAAGGCCATGCAGGGCAAGGGCGTGGCGAAGAAACCCGAGGCCGGTCGATCCGTTCGGAAAATTGTCGTACTGGGTGCAGTAGCCGACCAGGCGGAAGAGGTCCTCGGGCCGGTCCGGTGGCAGACCGAGGACCGAGATGTCGCCACGGGTCGGGCGCAAGAGCCCCGTCATCAGGTGCATGAGCGTGCTCTTACCGGAGCCATTGGGTCCGACCAGCCCGGTCAGCCCCGGCGCGATCTCGAGGTTCACCCTGTTCACGCCGAGGACCTCGCCATAGAACTTCGAGACCTCGCGGAAGACGATGTGCTCCGAGGTCATGTGACAACCTCATGGGGACGGAGCTTGCGGCCGAGCAGCCATATGCTGAGCGCGGTGGTGGCGATGAGCGTGGACCAGTTCAGCCACACCGGCAGTCCGCTCGGTGTCGGCGCTCCGAAGAGCGAGAGCACGACGCTGTTGATGGCGCGGACCAGGTGGAAGAGATCGCCGAACGAGGTACCAGTCACGCCGTTGACCGCTTGCGCGAATCCCGCGAGGATGAAGATGATGGCGAAGAGTGCACCCCGCGCGGCCGGCTTGAATTTGACCCAGGCGGAGATCGCGAGGGTCAGCGTCGAGATGACGACGATCCAGGCGGCATGCCCGCCGACGTAGGCGATTCCAATCCGGTAGTTCTCGAGTGCCCAGTCCGCCCCCTCGAAATACGCCTGAAGCAGGAATATGGCCAGCCCCATGACCCAGGTCATGGGTGACAGCAATATTGCCAGCACCGCCGCCTTGCCGAGGACATACTCGTGGCGGTCGATCGGCCGACCGAGATAGAGGGGCAGGGCGTTGTTGGAGAGGTCGGAAGCTATCAGGTTCGGCGAGATGATCACCGCGACGAGGAAGGCCGGGATGGCCTGCCAGGAGAAGAGGACCATGAAGAACTGGTCGGTGAGAACGTTCATCAGGTCGGGCGGCGCGCCGAGCTGTTGCAGCAGGGACGCGTTGTGGCTCAGATAGATGAAGAAAATGCCGGCGACCGAGGGCAGGTAGCACAGTGCGTAGAATGCGGTGAATAGCCGCGAGGCGAATGCGTCGGCGATGGCGTATCGAGTGACCACGAGCCACCGCCGCCGGAGCGAGGTCAGCTCGCCGTGGTACCGGCGCCAAGTGCGCTCATAGACCGCCATGGTCGCCCTCCATGGCCCGCAGGAAGATGTCCTGCAGCGAATCGCGTTTGAGGTCGAGTCGGCGGATACCGACGCCGAGATCGCGTGCAACGATGTAAAGGTCACGGACGTTGCGCTCCGCGGGGAGCACGAGCTTGAGCCGACCGCCATCGCGCACCGCGATCTCGCACCCCAACTCCGAGAGCTTCGCCGCGAACCTGTCGTCAGGCGACTGGAGCTCGATCTCGACGAATGACAGATTGGCCCTGCGTTCCGCCTGCAGATCGCAGCTGGCGGCGATCTCCCCGTTCTTGAGGATCAGGACCTCGTCGCAGACCGACTCGACGTCGCCGAGCAGGTGCGAGGACAGAAGGATGCTCGTCTCGCCGCCGTCGCGGATATCCGTTACCAGGTCGAGCATGCGCTTCCTCGCCGGCGGGTCGAGACCGTTGGTGGGTTCGTCAAGCATCAGCAGCTGCGGTCCGTGGACCAGGGCCTGGGCGAGCTTGACCATCTGTTTCATGCCGGTGGAGAAGGTCCCGAGCTTGCGGTAGCGGGCCTCGCCGAGACCGACGTAGAAGAGAGTCTCGTGCGCACGTTCGAGAGCGGCCTCGGACGGCAGGCCGCTGAGCTCGGCCATCAGTCGAACGAAGTGAATAGCGGTCATTCCAGCGATGAAGCTGTCGTTTTCAGGCATGTATCCGACGAGAGACCTGAGCTCCTTGCTCTGGTCGGTGAGGGACAGGCCGAGTATGTTCGCGCTTCCGGCTGTGGGAGGGAAGAAGCCGAGCATGGTGCGCAGCAGCGTCGTCTTACCAGCGCCATTCGGACCGAGCAGACCGATCACGCGCCCACCGAGAGTGGCGTGCAGATCCATCAGGATCGGGCGACCGCCGAGGTCAACCGAGAGGCCATCAAGCTCGACGGCCGGCGGTTTCGGGGCGAGGTCTGGCGTCATCCGGAGGATGATACAGGGTCGCCCGTGTCGACCTGTTGCACCGGGCTCGACTGCTCGAGAGAGGCGCCGAGCATGCCGAGCGTCGAAGCCACGCCGACCAGACTTCCGCCGGTCGCGGAGGCGGTGATCCTCTCCGGCTCGCCGAAGACACACACCAGGCCTTGGCTGAGACCATCGTCGAGCGAAGCTGCGAGCTCGAGATCACCCAGAATCTCGGGCGGGACGGCGTCGATGAGCGAGCCGAGGTCCCGGTAAACGAGTGCCGAGCAGTCCGTGAAGCCGTTGTCCGGCAAAAGAGCCTTGAATGTTGCCGAGCTCGCCAGGGTCAGGTTCGAGTTGCGGTAGGCGATTGCCTGTTCGATCAGCGCCCGGCTCGGCGCAACCACCAGGAAGCCGTCGACTACGGTCATGACCGCTACTCTGTCGAAGCCCTCGCGGCGGACGCTGACGTAGTTACGACCGGACTCCACCGAGCTCTCGATGACCAGAAGCGCTTCACTCTGCGCTGCGAGTTCCTGGTTGACGCGCGCAATCACCTGTTCCACGGTGTGCATGAGCGTGCCGGGATCGTAAACCTCGACGATCAGCTTCCACGAGGGCACCGGCAGCATCGGCCCGTCGATCGCGAATGCCGCTTCACCTCCGAAGGTCGCCGCCAGGTCAGCACGGAGGTCGAATCCAATCTCCTCTTCGCAGCGCCGCAGCTCATCAATGGTGGCCGGATCCTCGGAGGCGGCGAGCTCGAGCAGGTCGTCAAACATCCGTGAGGCGTCGACCGTGACCGCGGCAGCGACCAGGTAGGCATCCGGGGAGACGAAGTCCAGGCTTCCCATGGGCGCCGGTTCGGCAAGCCACGCGGCCATTCCGTGCCTCGGTTTCGTGAAGCGGATATCGGCGTTGGTGGCGTACCAATCGCCGTCGCGATGGCGTTCAATGAGCACAGTGCTCGCGTCGAGCAGCCCGAGCCGATCCAGGGTCGCCGCATCTTCTTCCGAAGCATCCTTGAGGTTTTCGGAGATCGCTGCTGCCAGGTCGGCGCCGAGTAACCACGAAATGCCTCCGGCGTAGGCCTGTGCGAGCTGTGTGTGGAGGGCACTTCCGGGGAATGTGCGCTGTGACGGGTCGTCGACTCTCCGGGCAAGGACGCGCAATGATTCGAGGTCGCCTGCAGCGGCGAACACATCGCCTTCGACCCAGAGAAAGAGATCTTCGCCGCTCGCCGTGGCAGTTCTGGGATCGTCGACGATCACCGCAGCGGGCTGGTCGGGGCTCTCTGAATTGGCAATCTCGATCACCGCGCCAAGCTCTGCTCGGAAGGCGGTCGGGTCATCGAGTCCGGCCATGAATAGGGGCATGCCCTGTTCGTGGATAGCGGACAGCGGGACCGTCAGCACCGCCTCATCGCCCATCGCCTCACCCAGGGGCTGGAGTCGATCGAGCAGGTCGTCGATCTCGGCGTCGATTCCGTTTGCGACGACCTCCTCCTGCCACCACTGGGCGAGCGCCGCACTCGAGGCGAGCCTGTCGTAGAAGGCCGCGCGCACCTCATCGAGGTCGGTCGTGATGTTGGGCATGGCCACATACACAAAGGTGTCGCCTGGAGCGAGGTCTAGGAGGAAGGTCGAGGTGCGGGGCGGGGCATTATCGACGGCATCGACAATCGCCTTGCGCAATTCCGTTAGCTCGTGCAGGAGCGCCCTGTGTTTCTCGGCGTCTCGACTCCACGCAATTTCGGACTCGACCGGCACCGGCCGGAGGCGATCGCCGGTCGTGATCTGATCGCCTGGGCTGAGAAACGCGCTGACTGAGCCCTCGCGGACCTCCACCTCGCCCTCGATCACGGAGACCCGCGAGCCCTTGAGCCCGTGGTTGACGGCGAAGATCGTCCCCTTGACAGCGACCTCGCAGTCGTTGGTTGCGACGTAGAGGCGGCCGCTGCCCTGGTCCGCGGCGGTGACGATGATGTTGCCGCGGGCCAGGTCGATTGTTGTACCTCTCCTCGACGCGCCGAGCTCGAGCTCCGACCTTTCGGCCATTTCGACCAGCGAACCGTCGTCGAGCCGCAGCACCGCACCGGAACTCTTGCCGCTGCGAAGCACCTGGCCGGCTCGGATCTCGCTGGCCACGGCGAGCGTCTGGATCGAGTTCCGGTCGACGATCTGCAGACTGCCATCGATCGACTCGACGCTCGCTCGAAGCTCGCGATTGGCAGTGATGTTTCCAATCATGCGCCAGGCGACAAACCCTCCTAGCAGCACCAGTGCGATCGCAGCGGCCCGCAGCGCGGCGCGGATGAACCGCGGCTTCGCGTGGCTTGAGATAGCCGGTGCCACCGGAGCGGCGACGCCACGCTCCTCCATCAACACGCGACGGCACGGGACACATTCACGCGTGTGGTCGCCAACCAGCAGCGCGCGCGGAGGGGGAAGCTCTCCGGCGACGTAGGCTGGGATCTCGGCCTGGTAGTCCGCGCAGGTAATGAGCGGACGGGAGAGGCCACCTGCGAAACCGAGCCGCCTGCCGACCTTCTCGGTGATCGACCGTGTCGTGTCCTCGTCGAGGTGCTGGCCGCGAATCTCGGCCGCGGCACGATCGAGCGGGTTGCTGTCTTGATGTTTATCGGTCATTGCAGACCTCCCATGAACGGGGCCATTTCGTCTTTGAGGCGGCCTCGCGCGCGGTGAAGGGTCACCGCGACGGTGTTGGTCGATGTGTCCAGCGTTCTGGCGATTTCGGTGTTATTCATTCCCTCGAAGTAGCGCATGACGAAAATCTCCGCGCTGCGACGACCGATCTTGGTCAGCGCCCGGCGGAGGAGCTCCTGAAGCTCGCGACCGTGGTGAACGCGGTCGGGCGCGGGTGTCGGATCGTGCCCGATGTCCTCGCCTGTAAGTTCGAGGGATACGCCGCTGCGGGCGTATCTCGACTGCACGATATCGAGCGCGGCATTGGTAGCGGCGCGCCGAAGATAGGCGCGTGATCCACTCGAGAAATCGGGCGGCTCGGACCGGTTGGCGAGGCGGGTGAAGACGGTTTGCAGCACATCTTCGGCGTCGTCGGCGCTGCCGGTGACCCTGTAGGCGGTCTGGACGACCGCCGCCGCATCTTCGCGGTATATGGTCTCGAGCCAGCTCGATGCGTCGGTTTCTGGTTTGACGAGAGCAGCTTGCACTCGGTCCTCCTCTTTGCGTTCGTCAACCATAGAAACGCACCTCCGGCGCCTAGATTAACGAATTCTGTCGTCCCAGGATGCAAAAACTTAGCGATGGCTGGGCGTGCAGGGAAGCAAAGGAGAAAGATGGGAGGGAGGAACGGGACCCGAAATCGGAGTCCTGAATTCGGAATTCGGAATGCCGCTCGCTTTTTCCTGTCTCTATCGTTCCTTTTCTCGTTTTCTCCTTATCCGCTTTGCAGCCTTGCAGTCACGCAAACCGACGTGGCATAGTGCGGCATCAGTTCCAAAGGGAGGCGCATGGCAGAACACATCGTCGAGTTGGAGGCGGACCATCCAGGGTTCAACGACCCCGACTACCGGCGGCGCCGTGACGAGATCGCCAAGCTCGCGCCGCCCCTCGACTCTGGGGAGCCCCCGCGGCGAATCGCGTACACCGCTGCGGAGCGCGCGACATGGGCGACCGTGTTCGACAAGCTCACGGACCTGTATCCGACCCATGCCTGTCGCGAGTTCGTCGAGGTGGTGGGGGAAATCGGCTATGCCGAGAGCGAGGTGCCCCAGCTGGCCGACGTCAGTGAATTCCTGACCGAGCGGACTGGCTTCCGGTTGCAGCCGGTCGCTGGCCTGGTATCGGCGCGCCAGTTCCTCGGCGCCCTCTCGCGACGGGTCTTTTCGGCGACCCAGTATATCCGCCATCACTCGCAACCGCTCTACACCCCGGAGCCTGACATCGTCCACGAACTGATGGGCCACGCACCGATGCTGGCGATCCCCGAGTTTGCCGACCTCTCGCAGAAGATCGGCGAGGGTTCTCTGCGAGCCGACGACGATCAGGTAGAGCAACTGGCTACCCTCTACTGGTTCACGATCGAGTACGGGGTGCTCTTTGAAGGCGATGAATTGAAGGCCTACGGCGCAGGCCTGCTTTCGAGCTTCGGAGAGCTCGAGCACGCTTTGTCCGGGGCGGTGGAGATTCGCTCTTTCGACCCCTGGCAGGCGAAGGACACCGAGTATCCGATCACGTCCTACCAGCCACTTCTGTGGAGCGTGACTTCGATCGGCGAAGCGTTCGAGAAGATGAACAAGTTCGTGGAAACGATTGAATAATCGAAAGTTTAGAGTTGAGAGCTTTGAGTTTCGAGTGTGGAAGGTATCCCTAGGCGAGTGGACTGGGACTCTCAACTCTTCAATCTCGACTCTCAACTTTGTAGAGCCTGAAGTTAAACGTCGAAAAACCCGCCGATCTTCGAGGTGTCGAGGAAGACCTCGCCGTCCGTCACCTCGATTGGAAGCGACTTGAGGTGTGAGCCTTCGCAGGGGCCGCTCACGCATAGACCGTCGTTCGGCTGATATCGAGCGCCGTGGGACGAACACACCAGGTACCGTCCCGTCGGGTCCCACAGGTCCCTCGGCTCGCGGTCGTCGAGCCGCATCGGCAAGTGACGGCACTCGTTCTTGTACGCGCGCACGCCTCCGTTTGGCAAGCTCAGGAGGATACCTTCCTCATCGAAAGGTCCGTCACGATAGCTGAAGCGGAGGCCTTCGGTGGGAATCTCGTCGACCCGGGCGATGCGTTCCATTCGAATCATGATATCAGCGGGGCTGAAGCCAGAAATGCCTTCAGATTGTCACGGTTCAGTCAGCCGTTCCCCGAAGGCACTTCATGAGCTCCTCGAGATCCTCAGGCGGAGGCGCTTCGAACACGACGGTTTCCTTGGTGGCCGGATGGGTGAAGGCGAGCCTCCACGCGTGCAGCGCCTGCCGCGGGAAGCTGCGCGTTTTCGCCTGAATGACCGGGTCGCCGAGATTTCGCCACTGCCGCCCGGCGTAGAGGGGATCGCCGACTATGGCGTGGCCGATGTGGGCGAGATGCACCCGTATCTGGTGGGTGCGCCCCGTGACCGGTCTGCAGCTGAGGATCGAGGTGCCGTCGAAGGATTCCTCCAGCTGGTAGAGAGTGCGCGCCGGGCGACCGTTGGCAATGACTGCCATCTCTTTGCGTTGACGAGGGTTGCGATCGATCGGTGCGTCGATCACGCCATTCTCGAGTCGGGGATTTCCGTAACACACCGCGAGATAGGTCTTGCGTACCTCGTGCCGCCGGAAGGCGATCGACAAACCGAGATGGGCGCGATCAGACTTGGCCACGACCATGATCCCCGTCGTGTCCTTGTCGAGGCGATGGACGATTCCCGGTCGTTCGACGCCGCCGATCCCCGAGAGATCCCTGCAGTGGTGGAGGAGGGCATTGACCAGAGTGCCCGAGGGGTTTCCGGCGGCCGGGTGGATGACGAGTCCGGCCGGCTTGTTGAGGACGAGGATGTCGTCGTCCTCGAACATGATGTCGAGTGGAATGTCCTCCGCCTTCGCTTCGAGTGGCGCTGGTGATGGTTCGTCAACCCTGATCAGGCTTCCTTCGCGCACGGCGGTGGACGCCCGTGCCGCCGAACCGTCGACGAGGACATGGCCCTGGTCAATCAGTTTACGGGCTCTCGATCGACTCCACTCGGCGTGAAGCTCGTGCAGGCATCGGTCGAGGCGGATACCGGCGAGTTCGCCGGTGACGGTGAACTCGAAGGTGGTCACGCCGCTTTGCGACGCGTGAGCCACAGGTGGAGCCCGGCGCCGGTGCAGACCAGAGCGAGGGAGATCAGCTGGCTGGTCGAGAGAAGACCGTCGAGCACGAAACCTCGGGCCGCGTCACCTCGGGTGAACTCGAGGAAGAAACGGCCGACGCCGTAGAGCAGGAGGTAGGACGCAAAAACCCTGCCCGAGGCTGGTCGTTTCATGTACAGGAGTGCGAGAAACACGTAGAGCCCGAAATTGAAGAGAGATGAGTACAGCGGAAATGGGTGCAGCGCCTGGTGGAGCGGGGTCCCCAGCCTTTCGGCTGCGATCGGATCGGTGTAGGTGATGGCCCACGGCAGGTCGCAGGAGGCGCCCCAGCAACAGCCGGCGAGCAGACATCCGATCCGGCCGATGGAGTGTCCGAGCGCGAGGGATGGCGATATCACGTCAAAGGTCGGCAATGCGGGGAGCTCGTATCGGCGGAGAAGAACGATTGCCGCGATTGCGGCAGCGATGAAGCCCCCGAGGAAGACGCCGCCTGCGCGAATCGTCCCGAGGATCGAAGCAGGGTCTCTGATGTAGCGCGGAAACTCGACCAGGATGAGCAGAAGTTTGGCGCCGAGCAGAGCCCAGATCACCAGCCAGAGACCGAAATCGACGAGGCGGGTTCCATCCATTCCGGCCCGGTCAGCACGAAGGCGAAGCGTCCACAGCGCGACAACGACCGCCGTCGCAAGCAGTACCCCGTATGAGGGGAGCTGGAAAAAACCGAAATCAATCAGGATCGGATGCATCGTCCGACCCGGATCGTGAGTGACGGAACTCGTTCGCGATTAATAAGAGAGCGCCAACCGTGATGGACGCATCTGCAACGTTGAAGTCCGGCCAGGACCAGGTGCGTCCGCCAACCTTGGCCCACAAATGGACGAAATCGACTACCGCGCCGTAGAGCACCCGATCGATCAGGTTGCCGATCGCGCCGCCGAGGATCAGACCGAACGCGATGCCGCCGAAGCGACTGTGATGGCCGTGGCGCACGACCATCGCCGCGATAATGACCACCGAGGTGAAAATGATCAGGTGGAGCACTATCCTGGTCAGCGGCCCGCCTCCGGCGAAGAGGCTGAAGGCGATCCCGCGGTTGAGGATGTGAGTGAGCGCAAACCCGGGCACGACCTCGATCCACGAGCCCGGTTCGATCCGGTCCATGACGAGTCCCTTGGTGATCCGGTCGGCAATGATCACGACGGCGGCGGTGATCCACGGCAGGAATCCGCGCATCAGCCCTCGACCTCGCGGAGTTCCGCCCGGCCTTCTGCGAGCAAACGGCTGACGACGTTGTGGCAGCGCGGGCAGAGGTCCGGCAGATCTGCGTCCTCGACGGGATTCTCGACTCGCCTCCAGCAGCGGCTGCAGGTGTGGGCCTCGTACGGAGCGACCGAGATTTTCAATCCCGGGTACGCAGGGACTTCAATCCCGTTGCCGTCGATATCACCGTCCCCGGCCGCGGACACGATCAGCAGTTTCGCGAGATCGATCCCGGTCGCCTCGAGGTCGGAATGCAGAGCCACGGAATCTCCGCTGAAGCTCATCCGCGCCTCCTCGGACTTGCCGATGGCGCCCTGCTGGCGAAGGTCCTCGAGGCCCGCGAGCACCACGTCGCGCAGCCCCAGGAGGTTACGGAACGCCGGATCGTCGACCGTAGCCTCGAGCGAGTCCCTGTCGGGGAAGTCGAGACGCGCGAGGTGAACCGATTCCTCCCGCTCGCCCGGAAGGTGCTGCCAGACCTCCTCCGAAGTGAAGGAAAGGATCGGCGCGAGCACGGTGGCGAGGATCTCGGCGATGCGGAGAATCACGGTCTGAGTCGCGCGGCGGGCCGAATCCTCCGGGTGATCGCAGTAGAGCCTGTCCTTGTTCACATCCAGGTAGAGGCTGGAAAGGTCGACCGTCGCGAAATTGACAATTCGATGCGAGAGCGTCGCCAGCTCGTAGGCCTGATAGGCCTTGGCGGCGTCCTCGGCGAGCCGACGTGCGGCTCGCAGGATGTAAGCGTCGAGGCCGATGAGTTCGGTTTCCGGGACCGAGTCAGTGGCCGGGTCGAAATCCGCCAGGTTGCCGAGCAGGAATCGAAAGGTGTTGCGGATCTTCCGATAGGCCTCGGCGTTGCGGGTCATGATCTCGTCCGAGATGCGGATGTCCTCGCGAAAGTCGACCATTGCGGTCCACAGCCGGAGGATGTCGGCGCCGTATTTCTGCAAGAGCTCGCCCGGCGTGATCACATTGCCGATCGATTTCGACATCTTGCGTCCCTCGGCATCGACCACGAAGCCGTGGGTGACCACCTCCCGGTACGGGGGAGCGCCCTTGAGACCGACCGACGCAACCAGGGACGACTGAAACCACCCACGATACTGGTCCTGACCCTCAAGGTAGAGGTCGGCCGGCCAATCGAGTCCGAAGCGCTCCGTGTCGCAGACGGCGAGGTGGCTGACCCCCGAGTCGAACCAGACGTCGAGGATGTCGGTCTCCTTCCTGAACGTCGTTGCGTTGCACGAGCCACAGGAGTAACCGGGCGGGAGCAGATCCTGCGTGTCGCGCGTGTACCACGTGTCGGACCCTTCGTCGATGAAGACCTGGCGAATGTGGTCGAAGACGGTTTCGTCGATTGCGGCGGTGCCGCATCCTTCGCAGGTCAGGACTGTGATCGGAACGCCCCACATCCGCTGGCGCGAGATGCACCAGTCCGGGCGGTTTCCGACCATGCCGTCGATCCTGGCTTCACCCCAGCGGGGGACCCAGTTGGCGTCGTGAAGTGCTTCCTGAGACCGGGCGCGGAGGTCGTTGCGGTCCATCCGGATAAACCACTGATCGGTGGCGCGGAAGATCACCGGGTTCTTTGATCGCCAGCAATGCGGATAGGAGTGAGTGACCTCCTCGTGAGCCAGCAGAACGCCGAGATCCCTCAGCTTTTCAACGATCGGACCGTTCGCCTGGTGGACATGGAGGCCCGCCCACTCGGGAACATCATCGGTGAAACGCCCGTCGGCGTCGACCGGCGCATAGACGTCGAGTCCGTACTGGACGCCAATGACGTAGTCTTCGGCGCCGTGGCCCGGTGCGGTGTGGACGAGGCCGGTTCCCTGGTCCAGCGTCACGTACGGGGCGAGGATGAAGACGCCCGTCTTCCCGGTCAGAGGATGACGATAGTGCGTTCCCTCCAGCTTTCCACCCTTGAAAACTTTCACCGTTTCCGGATCTGACCAGCCGATGGCCTCTGTGGTTGCCTTGAGGAGCTCTGCGGCAACCACCCAGAGTTTGCCGTCCGCGCGGACGACGAGGTACTCGAAGTCCGGATGGAGGGCGGTCGCGAGGTTAGCCGGCAGGGTCCACGGTGTGGTTGTCCAGATCAGGGCCGCCGCCTCTTCGCCGTCAGGAATCTCGAGTGCCGCGCGCGCATCGTCGTCGAGCTCGAAGGCGACGGTCACCGACGGACTCGTGTGATCCTGGTATTCGACCTCGGCCTCGGCCAGCGCGGTCCGGCATTCGGAACACCAGTGGACCGGCTTGCGGCCGCGCTCGACGTAGCCGGCGAGCATAAAACCGTGCAGGGCAGTCGCGATCTCGGCCTCATAACGGTAGTCCATCGTCAGATAGGGGTCGTCCCACTGCCCGAGTACTCCCAGGCGAACGAACTCGTCCCGCTGGACCCTGAACCAGCGGTCGGCATATTTCCGGCAGGCGCGCCGGATCGAGGGGATGTCCATATGGAGCTTCTGCGAGCCGAGCTGTTTGTCGACCTGGTGCTCGATCGGCAGCCCGTGGCAATCCCAGCCGGGCACGTAGGGGCTGTCGAAACCGAGCATAGTCCTCGATTTGACCACGATGTCCTTGAGGATCTTGTTGAGCGCCGTGCCGGCGTGGATCGAGCCATTCGCGTACGGCGGGCCGTCGTGGAGGATGAACCGGGGAGAGCCTCGGCGGGCGTTACGAATCTTGCCGTAGAGATCGATCTCGTCCCAGTGCTTGAGCATCTCAGGCTCACGCTGGGGCAGATTGGCTCGCATCGCGAAACTGGTTTTCGGCAAATTCAGCGTTTTTCGGTACATCTGGCGTTCTCCAAGGCCTCTACCTACGGCTTGTGAGCCTACGCGGGGAGGCCAATTGCGTCAAGGAGGTGGCGCAGAGGATCGCCGAGCAGAAAAGGGGGAAAAGGAGAGGAGGGGAGGGCAGGTCCGCCTTTCCCCTCTGCAAGACGCGCGCTAGCCGAGGAACGATCGTACGCGCCGGATGACCTCTTCCGACGTGAAAGGCTTGGTGATGTAGCCGACGGCACCCACCTCGCGGCCCCGGAGAACGTCCGAGGCGAATCCCCGCGCGGTCAGCATGATGACCGGGAGATGCTGCGTTTTTGCGTTCCGCCGGAGGCGTGCAGCGAGGTCGAAGCCGTTGGTCGGGGTCGAAAGAGCGACGTCGAGCAGCACGAGATCGACCTCGTTTTCGCCGAGAAGGTGCTCCGCGTCCTCGGCAGATGCGGCCTCGAAGGTCGCGAATCCCTCTCGGCGGAGCTTGAATGACAGTATCCGCCGAATATATGGCTCATCGTCGACGATCAGTACGCGGCGCCCCACGTTCGAGAGTTTAGGCCTTCAACACCACCAGATCAAGGCCCTGCGTTCTCATGAGGTTGCGTACCGGAGTCGGACTGAGGGCTCAGCAGGGTCGGGTTGATGAGTTCCCAGGTAACCATGACGAGATGAAGGACGCCGAATGCGCTCAGTAGTCCTCGAAACCACGGGGCATCGAGATAGCTGGCGATTGAGATCGGAAATCGAGTCAGCAGCAGTCCCCAGGCCCGCGACCAAGGCAGGAGAATGAGCATCAGGCCGGCGTTGACCATGTAGCCCATGTAGATGACGATGAGGATGAAGCGCCCTGGTTTCACCTTTTGATCATAGCCTGTGATCAAATCCGCATTTCGAATTTCGGATTTCGAAATTCGAATTTGCCGCCCACCCTCCCTGAGAACTGGGGGACGGAGGGGAATTGAGAACTGAGAATTCAAAATTCAAATTTCAACATTCGTCCGGTCGCCGTGTGGTAGTTTTCTCCCATGAGGATCCTCTGGGGTTCGCCCTTGCCGCCGACGCGTTCCGGTGTCAGCGATTACGCTGTCGAGCTGCTTCCCGAAATCGGAGCTCTGGCCCGTCTCAGAGTGTTGACGCCTCCGGATGCATCCCCCCCGGAACCGGGTTCGCTGGGCCCCGGTGTCGAGTTCGTACCATTCGACACCCCCGCACACGAGGACGAGGTGTCGCTGATCCACCTCGGAAACAACCCGCATCACCTGTGGCTGCTCGATCGCCTGAAAGCTCGGAACACGGTAGCGGTCATGCACGATCTGGTGCTCCACCACTTGCTCGTCGAATCGTCAGGCGAGGAGAGTGACGACCTCGGGAAGGGGCTTCGGGTCGCTCACGGCGATTCCGGCGCCGCCCTCGGCGCCGCCCGACGCTTCGGCCTGACCGGTCAGAGAGATCCATTTCTGTTTCCCGCCCGGTCAGCTTTCGTCGAAGGTTTGAACGGAGCTATCGTCCATTCGCGATGGGGCCGGGATGTGCTGCGGAAGGAATTTCCGGACCTTCGTGTTGGGCTCACGGGACTCGCGGTCGCTGACCCGGGCCCGATCGACAGGGGGATGGTGCGGCAGGCGCACGGGATCGCCGAAGACCAAACGGTGCTCATGCACCTCGGTTTCATGACGCCGGAGAAAGGTCTCGAGGCGATTCTCACGGGCTTCGCGACCGCCAGACAGGCGGGGGTCAACGCCCACCTATTGGTGGTCGGTGAGGGTCGCGGTGGTGAAGGTCTGATGGCAGCTGCGAGTGCGGTCGATGTGGCAGACTCAGTGTCCTTTGCCGGTTGGGTGAAATCAGAAGAAATGCGGTCGATTCCTGCGGCCGCGGATCTCGGCATCGTGCTGAGGACGCCGTCAGCCGGGGAGACTTCTGCGGCTGCGGTACGGTTTTTGGCCGCAGGTACGCCGGTGGCAGTCGGAGGGCAACACCAGTTCCTGGAATGGCCGGAGGAGGCGGCGCCGCGCATAACGCCCGGCCCGTCTGCGGCTGCCGAGATCGCGCGGTTGATCGCTTTCGCGGCCGAGCGCGATGAGCGTTGGGATGGGCGCAGGGTCGCAGCGCGCCGCGCATACGAGGAAAATCACCGGCCGGCTCAAGCAGCGGCGACGATGGTCGGCTTTCTGGAATCGCTCTGATCGAGACCTCATGAACAATGGGGGCTGACGGGTTGAGTACTACTGGGGCAGGGCCTTGACCGGCCGGGCGCTGTCCGCGAGCGCCACCGCGGCAGCTGCAGCCCGCGCCTTTTCGAGATTCTGGGCCACAATGACGAGGGCGGGATCGATTTCGTACGCTCGCTCGAGGAGAATTACCGCATCCCCGTACCTTGATTGAGGGTAAACGCTCGAGGCGAGGAGATTGATGGACGCAGGATCGTTCGGACGGTTGTTGACGACGGAGGCAACGATCATCTCGGCGTCTTCATACTGCCCTCTGCTGAGCTTCACGTATCCGGCGACGATGTCTTGGTCGCCGTCACCCGCTGTGGTGACCGCATCGAGGACGCGGAGGCTCTCGGAGTATTTCCCGTCCAACGCCAGAGCGAGGGCCAGCGAGCGTTGCACGTCGTCCGGGCCGAATCCTCCCGCTACGGCTGCCTGAAGACTTGGGAGGGCCTCCTGGCTCCTGCCCGCTGCGAGCAGGGCCTGACCGTATCGAGCCGCGAGATGCGGGTCGTTGGGCATCAGCTTCGCGGCCGCCTCCAACGACTCGAGAGCCCCGTCATAGTCACCCTCAACCAGCAGCAGCTCTCCGTTGGCGAGTTGCACGGCCGGGAGCATGGGGTTCTCCGCAAGAGCGTGATCGAGGGCATCGAGGGCGCGCTCGTTGTTGTGGAGCCTCGCTTCGAGGAGACCCAGGGATGCCCAGGCGCGATCTGATGTGGGATAGGCCTCGGTCAGGGATTTGAAGATGTCGCGGGCAGCGGAAGCTTCGAAGGTCGCCAAATAGACCTCACCGAGACGGAGCTTGAGCCCGATATTGTCGGGCTGCAACCCGAGCGCGGATTTGAGGGCGAACTCCGCCGATTTCCAGTCAGCCGTCTGCATCGCGGCCTCGGCCATTAGCTCGAGAGCGTAGGAATTGCTGGGCTGGCGGTTCACCGCCTGTCTCGCGAGCTCGAGCGCGGTGGTTGCGTCGCCTCCCTCGAGAAGGCGGTTGGCGCGAAGAATGAGGTCGGGCACCGAATACGCTTCGTCGACGGCCGCATCCCCGACAACGGTCCCGTGCGAGCGACTGACACTTTCGGCTTCTTCCGCTCTGCCGAGCTGGCGGAGGATCTCGACCTTCAGGGGGACCAGGCGACCGTCGCGGGGGTACGCCGCGATGAGCCGATCAACATCGACGAGTGCGCCCTCGAGGTCGACCCCTTGGCTGATCCGGTCATTGATGCCGGCGACTGTTGCCTCGAGGTCAGGCGGCGGTGCGCCGTCGTTGGCCGCGTTCTCGAAGTTCGTTCGTCTCGCTCTTTCGTAGAGATCGAGGAATTCCTGGCTGTAGTAGGCGTCGTCGAGGGCCAGATTCGGGTCCTCGACCAGCGCCGCTCTGAGGTGGGTCCTGACCTCCTCGGTACGACCGAGAAAAAACAAGTTCCACGCGATCTGCACCTGTAAACGCGCACGGTGATTCGGATCCTCGGTCTCTGACAACGCCTTGGTGTAGAGATCGACTGCGCGGTCGATTTCGCCCTGACGATAGGCCTGGAGGGCGAGCTCTTCGCTCGGCGTCACGGATTGTGCCAGGCCCGTTGTCGGGAGAAGGAGCAATAAAGCCAGGGTGCCTGCTACGGATCGAAGCAATAGCGCAAACATGGGTTTACTCTAGCGTCATTGGTTGAAGTCGGCAACCATCGCCTCGATGCCACGAGGCTCAGTTTTTCGGGGGTGCTACCGACGGCACGATCAGCGCCGGGCTCGGGAGGCGGGGGATGACGATCCGCTTTCTGAACGGCTCCTGACCGCTCCATCTGACCACCAACTGGTGTTCTCCGGCGGGTACCTTGTGCCGAACCAGTGGCACTGGCCCCAGTGTATTTCCGTCCAGATACGCGATCCCACCCGGAGGGGCCCGTTCCGGATCCACTGTGACTGTGAGTAGACCGACCTCGAGGGTGAGCGACAGGGTGGTCGTGGACGGTGTGACTTCGCGGGTCAGGGTCCGCGTCGGAAAATCCGGAAGTGACAAGGTAAATGTGTGTTGTCCCGGCATCAGGGAGATCGATCCGCCTGGCGTCCGGCCGCTCCGGAATGGACGCCCATCGATTGTGACCTTTGCAGGAGGATCGATGATCAGCCGCACGCGCACCGGCGCCGGCGTGGGCGTTGGACTGGGGATCGGCGTTTGGGTCGCGGTTGCAGTTGCCGTGCCCGTCGGTGTAGGTGTCGAGGTCGGGGTTGCGGTAGGCGTCGGAGTGGGAACCCACGGCGGACCGGCATCTCCGAACACCAGCTGTTGCGCCCTTTCCGAAAAGTAGAGGGTGGCTGCGGCGGCAATCAACAGTAAAAGGAGTGCGATGAAGATGAAGAGGAAGGGGCTACGCCGCCCAGTGTCGTCATCATGGACCTCTGGCGTCCTTTGGAGCTTGGTGTTTTGTGGCGTCGACGGCGAATCCGGCGGCTTCGGTTGCGATTGAGGGGTCGCCACGCGACGGGTGGTTTGTTCGAAGCTCCCTGACGAGGTCGGCATCTCCCGCATTGCGCGCCGCAGAACGCCTGTCGAGAGATCCTTGGTCGATGTGGCGTCGGGCACGGAGGCCGGAGAGATTCTGCGGAGGGCCTCTAACATATCCGCGGCACTTTGATAACGCTCGTCGGGTTCTTTCGCCATGCACCGCCGGATGACAGCCTGGAGCTCCTCGGAGCAGCGGCTGTCCACATTGGGTGGGTACTCCGGCTCGTCGTTGAGGATCTTGTAAAGAACATTTGACAGGGTCCCGCTCTCGAACGGACGGCTTCCGGTGACGAGCTCGTAGGCGACAACTCCAAGCGCGAAGATGTCGGTGCGGGCATCTATAGTGCGCCCCTGAATCTGCTCTGGTGCGAGATAGCCGGCGGTGCCGAGGGCAATTCCGGTTTGTGTCAGTTTGCTGGCCGAGAGCACCGACTTGGCAATGCCGAAATCCATGATCTTGACGGTGCCGTCTTCGAGGACCCGGATGTTCGATGGCTTGATGTCCCTGTGAACGATTCCCTTCTCGTGGGCAAATTCCAGCCCTTCGCAGACCTGCATGAGGATTGAGACGATCGACTCTTCGTCATTCAGAACGCCGGCTTTCAGCAGTTCGTCCAGGTCGTATCCGGATAGAAACTCCTGCACGATGTACGGGACCTTGTCCTCGACCCCGAAGTCGAAAACGAGCGTGATGTTGCGGTGTACGAGGTTGCCGACGAACTCCGCCTCCTGCTGAAAGCGCTGGCGCACCTCTTCGTCGGGAGTTGCGCACATCTTGATGGCGACCTTTCGCTTGATGAAGGGGTCCCAACCCTTGTAGATGACGCCGAAACCACCAACGGCGATCTGCTCGATGACCTCGTATTTACCGATCTTCTCCGGCGAATCCATGGAGCCTACTGTATAGGAATCGGTGTCGGGAAGCTACAGAGAGCTACAGCCAAATCACGGCATTCATTGAGCCTTCTCTGACGGTCCGGCGATCATTCCTTGGTGGAGTGGGCGAGGAAGAAGCACAGTTCCTCGAGGTGGACCTTGAGGTCGACGGTCTTCACGAGCACACCCTCAGGCGCGCGCACGCGGACGGGCGCGAAATTGAGGATCGCACGAAGACTCGCTTCGACCATCTGATCGCACACCGCCTGAGCGGCGGTCGCCGGCGTTGTGATGATGCCGATATCGACCGAACGCTGGGCGACGATTTCGCTCATCCTCTCTGAATCTTCCACCAGGAGGCCACCCGGAGTGGCATCGCCGATGCGGCTCGGATCCGAATCGAGAACGCCGACGATGAGAAAATTCCCACCCGACAGGCCCGAGTAGTGGCACAGGGCATTCCCGAGATTGCCGGCCCCCACGATCAACAGCCGCCGCTCGCGATCGAGTCCCAGGATTTCGATCACGTACTGGCGGAGTTCGCGAAGGTTGTAGCCGACTCCGCGCACCCCGAACTCTCCGAAGTACGCCAGATCCTTGCGGATCTGCGCCGAGTTGAGATTGAACTTCTGTGCCAACTCCTGGCTGGAGACTGTTTCGACGCCTTCGTCGAGGAGCTGGTCCACGCATCTCAGGTAGATGGAAAGCCGTGAGATTGTGAGTTCAGAAATGTTTGCGGTGTCGATATGACGCTTGTAAGCACCCATGCGCTACCTCGCGAGACTGAGAATAGCATCCTGTGCGGCTGCCATCACAGGTGTTGGGTAGATTCCCAGCAGCAATGTGCCAAGAGCAGCCACGGAGGCAGCAGCGGCAACTGAAAACGTGAGGTCGAAATTCGGGGGGCGATCCGGCAGCGGCCGCATGTAGAGGACGAAAATCACCCGCACGTAGTAGAAGACCGATAAGAGCGAGTTGAGGACACCTATGACGGCGAGCCAGATGAAACCTTCGTTGACAGCCGCCCTGAAGACGAGGAACTTGGCGGTGAAACCGATGAACGGCGGGATGCCCGAGAGGGCGAAGAGACAGGTTGTGAGGGCGAGCGCAGCCGCCGGTCGGTTGTAGCCCTGTCCGGACAGGTCGCTGATGAGATGGGGTCGGTCCTCGCGCTCGGAGAGCTGGGCAACGCACGCGAAGGCACCCATGTTCATGAGGGTGTAGGCGGCGAGGTAGACGAGAACCGCAGTGCCCCCCTCTGAACCCGCGACTATCACAGCCACCAGTGCATATCCCATATGAGCGATGCCTGAGTAGGCGAGCATTCTCTTGACGTCCCGTTGGACAATAGCGACCAGATTGCCAAGCGTCTGAGAAGCCACCGCAATCACGCTCGCCGCTACCACCCATCGGGGCGAGATGTGGAGCAGGCCCATCCCGTCCACCATTCGCAGCAACACGATCAGCGCCGCACCCTTGGGCACCACCGAAAGAAACGCGGTGACCGGAGTCGGGGAGCCCTGGTAGACGTCGGGTGCCCAGGCGTGGCAGGGGACGAGCGCGAGCTTGAACGCGAGGCCGCCCACCACCATCGCCAGACCGACCGCGACGAGGGGATTGAGAATCCCGACATCGACAACCTGGCGACTGATATCGACCAGAGAGATCGAGGCGGAGGCCCCGTAGAGGAGCGCCATTCCGTAGGCGACAAAGGCCGACGCAAACGCACCGACGACAAAGTATTTGAGCCCCGCCTCGACACTCGCCTGGTGTCGCCGCAAAAAAGCGTTCAGCACGTAGAGCGGAATCGAGAGGAGTTCGAGCCCGAGGAAGATTGGCAGAAGGTTGACAGAGCTGGCCATGACCATCGCGCCGACAGTGGCAAGCATCATCAGGGCGTAGAACTCACCGTATTCGCTCTTCGTGCGACGAAGGAACGGCCCGGCGATCCAGACCGAAAAGAAGAGTGCAATCAGGATATAGCCATCGACGAACGCGGTGAGGCCGTCGACGTGGAGCATTCCGGCCCACACGGGTCCTGGAAGGTCGAGGGAGAGACGCGCCCACAGGGCACCGGCGATCGCGATCATAGACAGGCCGTTCAGCGTGCGGCGCAGACCCGGAAGGAACGCCTCGATCAGCAGCACGAGTCCCGCCGCGATCGTCAGGATGATCTGCGGCATTACGGCGACGATGTCAACGAGGTTGGGCGTCGGCACGATGCTACCTCCTGATCATCGCGTGAGCAGGAGGCGGACGGACGCCTCCATCGGTTCGAGAAATGTGTTGGGATGGACGCCGATCCAGATGATCAGAACGATCAGTGGGGCGACCACGAAGATTTCGCGCAGATTGACGTCAGGTAGGGCTTCGTTGGCCCTGATGTCCAACGGTCCCCAGAACACGCGCTGCACCATCCACAGCATGTAGACAGCTCCAAGGATAATGCCGAGCCCGGCGATCGCGACTGCGACAGGGTGTTCCGCCCAGGCGCCGGCGAGGATCAAGAACTCTCCGATGAAGCCGTTGAGACCGGGCAACCCGATCGAACCGAGGGTCACGAGCAGGAAAATCGCGGTATACACGGGCATCACGCTGGCGAGGCCGCCGTAGCGCTCGATCAGCCTGGTGTAGGTGCGCTCGTACAGCATGCCGACCATCAGGAAGAGGGCGCCGGTCGTGAGTCCGTGGTTGACCATCTGCAGGATCGCGCCCTGGGTCGATGCTTGCGTCCCGGCGACCAGACCGAGGACGACGAAACCGAGATGGCTGACGGAAGAGTAGGCGACGAGCTTCTTTATATCCGGCTGAACCATCGCAATCAGAGCGCCGTAGACGATGCCGATCACCGCCAGCACCATCAGAAAAGGTGCGAAGACATCCCAGGCGTCCGGCAGGAGGGCACGATTAAATCGTAGGAAACCGTACGTGCCCATCTTGAGGAGCACTCCAGCCAGGATTACCGACCCGGTGGTTGGCGCCTCCACATGGGCATCGGGCAGCCAGGTGTGTAGCGGGAAGAGAGGTACCTTGATGGCGAAGGCGAGAGCGAAGGCCGCGAAAACAAGGAGCCCGGGCGCGGACAACCCTCCGCCAATCGGCAGCAACGGAGCCGTGGTGAGCAGGTCAATGTAGTCATAGGACCATGCCCCCGTCTGCTCGTGGTGGAACCACGCGAGATAGAGGATCGCGACCAGCATGAGGACCGAACCGGCCATCGTGAAGATGAAGAACTTGACGGCGGCGTAGATGCGCCGGGGGCCCCCCCAGACCCCGATGATGAAGTACATCGGGATAAGCGTGATCTCCCAGAAGATATAGAACAGGAAGAGATCGAGAGAAACAAAGGTGCCGATCATTCCCGTCGTGAGGAGCAGGAAGGTGATATGGAGGGATTTGATGTGCTCGATGTTCAGCGACCAGGCGGCGAGCACGACTACCGGGAGCAGTAGCGTGGTGAGCAGGACCAGCAGGAGAGAGATGCCGTCGACGCCGATGTGAAAGGTGATTCCGAATTGCGGCACCCAGGGAAACTGGTCGACGAACTGGAAGCCAGGATCATCCGGGTCGAATCTGGCCCACAGTCCCGTGGATACGGCGAACATCAGGGTGGTGACAGTCAGTGTGACGACCCTGTGCACCCGTTTGTACTGCATCGGGATGAAGAGCAGGATGATCGCGAAAACGGTCGGTCCGAGTGTTACGACGGTGAGCAGGTGGTCCTTCAGCACGTGCCCCCCATCACCACAGGAATACCGCCAACGCGAGCACGGCGATGGCCACGGCAAGCGCGTAGTTCCGCACATTGCCGGTTTGTACGAAGCGCAACACGTCGCCGGTCAGCTCGACCGTGAATGCGGCGCCGTTGATGAAAAGAGTGTCGATGATGAGTTCGTCGACCACCTTCCACAGGAAGTTGGCGAGGCGATGGATTGGTCTGACGATCAACGCATCGTATATCTCGTCGACCCAGTACTTGTTGAACAGGAGCTTGTGCAGGAACGGCAACCGTTCGGCGAGCTTGCGCGGCAACTCGAATGCATGGTCACCGGTATAGAACCGTCTCGCCACCAGCCACCCGATGACTGCGACCGCCACCGAAATGCCGACTAGTAGCCATTCGGTACCCGTGCTGACTCCATGGGTTGCGTGTTCCGCCGCATCCGCAGCTGCGTGAGAGGCGGTATCGCCCAGCTTCGGGAACACCGGGTGGAGGAAATTCTCGATCAGATTCCACCCCGTCTTATGCACCAGTTGGCCGGGGAACCCGATGAAACCGCCGACGACCGAAAGCACTCCTAAAACTGCGAGCGGAAACGTCATGCTCGTCGGCGACTCGTGGAGGTGATCCCGCGCCGTGTCGTCCCCACGAAATGACCCGTGGAAGGTCATGTAGACGGCGCGAAACATGTAGAAGGCTGTCAGGAGAGCGCCCGCCAGTGCGAGGAGCCACAAGAGGCGATACGTGTCGCCGAAACCGTTCAGGTCGGTAGCTCCGGCGGCGAAGGCGCGCGCGAGGATTTCGTCCTTCGAGAAGAAACCGGCAAACACCGGGATGCCCGCGATGGCCAGGGTCCCGGCGAGAAAGGTCCAGTAGGTGGTCGGCATGTATTTTCTCAGACCACCCATCCGGGTCATGTCCTGTTCGCCCGAATTGGCGTGGATCACGGAACCCGACCCGAGGAAGAGGCAGGCCTTGAAGAAGGCGTGAGTGACAACGTGGAAGATGGCCGCGGTGAAAGCACCGACTCCGGCTGCAAGGAACATGTAGCCGAGCTGTGAAACAGTCGAATAGGCGAGGACCTTCTTGATGTCGTTCTGCACGAGACCGATGGTGGCTGCAAAGATCGCCGTCAAGCCGCCAATGCAGGCGACGACGATCATCGCGGTCGGGCTTAATCTGAAGAACACGTTGCAGCGAACCACGATATAAACGCCGGCGGTGACCATGGTCGCGGCGTGAATGAGCGCCGACACTGGAGTCGGCCCGGCCATGGCATCGGGAAGCCACACGTAGAGAGGAATCTGCGCGGATTTGCCGATGGCGCCGACGAACAGGAGCAGGGCGATCACGGTTGCTGCACCTGCGTATTGATCGGGAGATCCGGCGGCGGCGCTGAAGATCTCACTGAATTCGACGCTCCCGAAGACCGCGAAGGTCGTGAAGATCGCGAGCAGAAAACCGAGGTCTCCGATACGGTTGACGATGAACGCCTTGCTACCGGCTGCCGCGCACCATTTCTGTTCGTAGTAGTAGCCGATCAGGAGGTATGAGCAGAGGCCAACGCCCTCCCAACCGACGAAGAGTACCGGCAGGTTCGACCCGAGTACCAGCAAAAGCATCGCGAACATGAAGAGGTTGAGGTAGGAGAAGTAGCGCGCGTAGCCCGCTTCACTTTCCGAGTCCATGTAGCCAACGGAGTACACGTGAATCAGGAATCCAACAAGGGTGACGAAGGCGAGCATGACGGCGGACAGAGGATCGAGTCGGCACGAAGCGTTAACCGTGATCTCTCCGGCGGATATCCACGTGAAATACTGTTCGATGATCTCCGCGTGAGGCTGGTGCAGGTACTCCCACAGTGCCGCGTATGTCGCCACCGTCGCAGCTCCGACTGAACCGACACCGACCACCGTGACAATGATCTTCCGTGCCTTGAAGGCACCGAGCAGGAGGTTGACCACTGCCCCTGCGAGGCAGAGGATCGGGATGAGCCAGAGATAACCAAGCATCAATCCCCCCTACCAGCGCAGAATGTTTGCCCGATCGACATCGATGGTTCCCTTGAGGCGATTGAGCGCGATGAACAGAGCGAGTCCGACGGCGGCCTCCGCGGCTGCGACGGCGATCACGAAAAACACGAACACCTGGCCGTCCACCGCGGCTGCGGCGGTGGTGTGCGCTGTGGCAAAGCGATAGGCGAACGCGCCGAAGGCGAGGTTCGCGGAGTTGAGCATGATTTCCAGTGACAGGAAAATCGCGATGCCGTTTCGGCGAAGCAGGACGCCGACGGCGCCGATGGCGAAGAGAACTGCCGACAGGGCCAGCACCCAGGTGTAAGGGATGGGGACGACATCGGCCGGTGTCAACCTTCATCTCTCCTTCCGAGATACACCGCACCAATGATCGCCGCCACCAAAAGCAGAGTGATGAACTCGAACACGAAGAGGTGCGTGCTCAAAAGAGCCCGGCCGATCGGGAAGGCGGTCCCACTCTCGACAGCTCCGGGCAGCGGTGACCCGTGCTCCGGAACGAGGAGACCGGCGATCACCAGGAGAGTCGCCCCGATCCCTGCGGCTACCAGGGTGCCGATCAGGGCCTGCCATGGCCGGCCACTGCCGAAGGCTTCAACCCGGCGGATGTTGAGGAGCATGATGACGAACAGAAAGAGAACTAGGATCGCGCCGGAGTAAACGATCACCTGGATCGCAGCCAGGAAATCCATTCCGAGCATGGCGAATATTCCAGCCATGGCAAAGAACAGCACCACCAGGGAAAGGACGTTGGTGATTGGGTTTCGAGGCACCACTGCAAGGATCGCGAAGACCACCGCGATGGCTGCTGCAACGAGGAAAGCATAGGTCACCATCGTCTACCGCCTAGAAGAAGCCGACGGCGAGGCCGACAGCGACCCAGAGAAAGTTGAGTGTGGCCAGGGGAACCATCACCTTCCAGCCGAGGGACATCAATTGGTCATACCTGAAACGGGGGAGGGTCCAGCGAATCCAGACGAAGAACCACATAAAGAAGGCTACTTTGAAGGCGAAGACCGCCATCGACGCGATTGCTCCTGCCCAGCCGTGAAATGGAACGTCGACCCATGGCAAATGCCATCCTCCGAAGAAGAGCACTGTAAGCAGCGAAGAGGCGACGATCATGTGGAGATATTCGCTCATATAGAAGGCCGCGAATCCCATCGAGGAGTACTCGGTGTGATAGCCGGCGACCAGCTCTGCCTCCGCTTCGGGGAGGTCGAAGGGCAGGCGGTTCGTTTCGGCGAAGACCGCGACCATGAATGTCACTGCGCCGATCAATTGCGGAAAGACATTCCACCGCGGTACCACTCCGAACCAACTCCCTGCCTGGGCGTCAACAACCTGTTGCAGATGGAGCGATCCGGCGCTCATGAGCACGCCGACCACCGCGATCGTCATCGCGAGCTCGTAGGAAATGGCCTGCGCCGAGGCGCGGATTCCGCCATAGAGCGAATACTTGCTGTTCGAGGCCCAACCGGCGAGGATCACCGGATACACGCCAAGCGAGGCGATGGCGAAGATGTAAAGCAGGCCGATGTTGAGGTCGGGAGCGACGATGAAACCGTCCACCGGCGTGCCGAAAACTTCGAGGTCAGCGTCCTGAGCAAAGGGGATGGCGATGAAGGTGCTGAGCGAGATGGCGATGGCGATCGCCGGTGCCAGCAGGAAGAGGAAGGTGTTGACTCCTTCGGGCCTGAGATTCTCCTTGGTCAACAGCTTGACGACATCGATCACCGGTTGTAGGAGACCGAAAGGACCGACCCGGTTCGGTCCGAGACGATCCTGAATCAGGGCCGATCCTCGCCGCTCGACCCACACCATGATCGGAACCGTGGTCAGCATCACGGCAAGAACAAAGGCGAGCTTCACGCCGACCAACACGACCTCAGTCCACACGCCGGACCTCCTCGTTGATCGGAATGCTTCCCTCGGTCGATAGGCGGCGCCAGGTCATGCCAGAGAACGCCGGCATGGTCGCTGCCATCTCCGTGAACAGGACGCGCGGCGAGGTCTCCGTTTCTTCGGCCTCTCCAAGCTCGAAGGCCAGGTGATTCACTACCGACCACGCCGGACGCGCCTGGCCGCGCGGAGGCAGAGCTCTCGCCGCGAACTGCACTCTCCCGGTGGACGAGGTATAGGTGCCCTCGGTTTCGGCCCAGGACGCGAGCGGCAAGACAATAGACGCTGCGTCGACCAGGGGTGTGCGGTACCTCGCGAGCACCGCCACGCTCCTGCCGGCAGCGAGATGCCGAGCTCCGTCCGACATCAGCCAGGGAGCCGCATGAGCGTCGAGGACGAGCACCGGACCGGTACGATCGCACACAAGGCTGTCGATTTCCGAGACGTCGATGGTGGTCAGGCCGAGGCGTCGGGCTCCGGTCGAGTTCGAGTGTGAGTCCACGCTCGAGATCCATTCCCCATGGCCGTTCTTGATGCTGCGAGCCTCGCCTGCGAAGACCGGAACGACGACCTCCAACCGGTGTATGTCGACCAGATGCCGGCGGATGGCATAGAGGGTCTCGTTGCTGAAATCTGCGGAGGCGAGCACGAGCGGTTGTGTTCCCTGCAGCAGCCAGCTGGCCACTTCGGAGATGGCGGCCTGCCAGGAAACCCGCCGCTCCTCGCTTTCGGTGTGCAACAGGGGACGATCGACATCGCGCCGATTGAGCCCTTCAGCGAGAAACCTGCCGAAATCGCACATCCACCATCCGTTGACGTCGAGATTCTCTCTCGGCACGAATCGGTGGATGGTGCCGCCGAGGTGGCCGAGCAAGACGTTGCAGCCAATGCTGCATCCGGGACAGATGCTCTCGGTCTCATCGAGGTGCCAGACTCTGGCCCTGAAGCGGAATTCGTCGACTGTGAGCGCCCCAACCGGACAGACGTCGGCGACGCAGGCCGACCACGGGTTGTCCAAGGGCTGCCCGTCAAAAGTGTCGATGTAGGAGTGGTTCCCCCGGGATTTCATCGTCAGATCTCCGGTTTCGGCGATCTCCTGGGTGAATCGTATGCAGCGCGTGCAGTGGATGCAGCGATTCTGGTTCTGAACAACGTGCGGCCCGATCTTTCGTCGTTCGAATCCGGGATAGGTCCGCCGCTTGTCGACCATGTGGGTGGTGTCGAGGCCGTGTTCGACCGAATAGTCCTGGAGTCCGCACTCTCCGGCCTGATCGCAGACCGGACAGTCGAGGGGGTGGTTCTCGAGCAGAAACTCCATCACCGCCGCCCGCGCCTCGACGACGCGGTCAGAGGCGGTGTGCACCACCATCTCAGGCTGAACCGGAGTCGAGCAGGCGGTCACCAATCGGGGCATACCTTCGACTTCCACGAAACAGATGCGACACTGTCCGACGACGCTCAGACCGGGGTGGTAGCAATACGTGGGGATTTCGATGCCAGCCGCCTTGGCCGCCTGGACGAGATTGACACCCTCGGCAACAGTGACTTCCACGCCGTCGATGGTCAAGATCACCATTGGCCCACCCTACCCTCCGAACAGCGCCGTGTCGGAACGGACCGGCAGGATCGGCTGCACATTGGATTGCTCGAATGAGCCTTCGGCAATCGCACGTTCGAACTCGTCACCGAAATGATCGAGGAAGCTCGTTATCGGACCGCAGAAGGCGTCGCCCAACGGACAGATCGTCATCCCCTGGCTGGCATATCGGGAGATCCTCCGTAGAGTCTCGATGTCTTTCGGCTGTCCGTTGCCTCTGCGGATTCGGCGCACGATGTCGACCGCCCAGTCCGAGCCCTCACGGCAGGGACTGCACTGGCCGCAGGATTCGTGGGCATAGAAGACGAGTAGATTCTCCAGCGCCCACACCATGTCGACGGTTTCGTCCATGACAATGACGCCGCCGGAACCGAGCATCGATCCGGCCTGAGCGACGGCGTCGAAATCGGCGGGCGTATCGACGAGTGCGGCGGGCAGTACCGGCGCTGACGAACCGCCGGGGATGAAGGCTTTGAGCCCTCTTCCATCGCGAATTCCACCGCAATGGCGCTCGATGATCTCGCGGAAGGTCGTGCCCATCGGCACCTCATAGACCCCTGGGCGCTCGACGTGGCCAGAAACGCTGAAGAGCTTCGTTCCGGTGCTGCGTTCGGTGCCGATGCCCGCGAACCAACTGGCGCCGTGCTCGATGATGTGCGGCACGCAGGCCAAGGTTTCGACGTTGTTGACCACCGTGGGACACCCGAACAGGCCGACGACTGCCGGGAACGGAGGCTTGAGCCGCGGCTGGCCCCGCTTGCCCTCGATCGACTCGATCAGGGCGGTCTCCTCGCCGCAGATGTAGGCGCCTGCTCCACGGTGGATGTGAATATCGAGATCGAAGCCACTCCCGAGGATGTTCTTGCCGAGGAACTCCTTGCGCCGTGCTTCGGCGATTGCAGTTTCGAGAATTCTGGCCTCCTCGGCGAACTCTCCCCGGATGTAGATGTAGGCGGTATTCGAGCCGATTGCATATGACGCGATCGCGATTCCCTCGAGAATCATGTGCGGGTCGACGAGGATGAGCTCCCGATCCTTGAAGGTCCCGGGCTCCGACTCGTCGGCGTTGCAGATCATGTACTTCGGCTTGGGAGAATCCTTCGGCACGAAGCCCCACTTGACACCTGCCGGGAAGCCCGCACCACCACGTCCGCGCACTCCTGACGCCTTCACCTCCTCGATCACGTCGAGCCGACTCATTCCGAGGGCCTTCTGGATGGCCGAATATCCGCCCAGCCGAAGATAGGTAGATATTGCCCGAGAGTTCTTGACCTCGCGCGCCCGTAGGAGAATCGGTTGAGTCATCGAGAGGCCAATCGTTCGAGGAGCCTGTCGATTTTCTCTATCGAGAGCTCGGTATGGTAATCAGAGTTGATCTGGATCACCGGCGCCTCCCCGCAGGCGCCGAGACACTGCACGTCAATCAGAGTGAAGAGACCGTCGGCCGTCGTTTCGCCGAAGTCGATGGCGAGCTTCTGCTTGAGGTGACTGACAAGCTCGGAGGTCCCGCAGAGCTGGCACGACAAAGTTGAACAAACCTGGAGCAGGTATTTCCCCGGGGGTTTGATGCGGTACATCGTGTAGAAGCCGACGACGCCTTCGACGAAGGCCGGGGAAAGGTCGAGCCGGTTGGCGACCGCCTCCATGACTCCAGCTGATATCCAACCCCACCTCTCCTGGCAGAGCCAGAGCACCGGGAGCAGGGCCGCAGCAGGATCGGGGTAGCGCTCGAGAGTCGAACGGATCTCGGTTTCCATGGCTTCGTCGAACTCGACCGAGGCGATCTCGTCTGCCGGAGCAACGATGAGCGGTTCGGTGGATATCTCGGTCACTCCTTCGGACCCTCCTCGAGTTGGCCGGTGCGTCTGCGACCCCAGTCGAAGACACCCTTTCGCCAGAGGTAGAGGTAGGCAAAAACGAGGAGGGTGAGAAACGCCACAATTTCCCAGAATGGTACGAGCGAGCCGTTTCCAACCAACGACCGATAATTGATGGCCCAGGGATAGAGAAACGCGACCTCGATGTCGAGAACCACGAAAACGAGGGCGACGAGATAGAACTTGACCGAGATTCGCTTGTGCGCGCGATCGATGAGTGGTACGCCGGACTCGTAGACCTCTGTCTTGGCGGCCGAGCGCTGGCGGGTACGCTGTCCGAGCAGTGCCGC